>CAZQLG010000048.1:0-12453 GCA_964594105.1 uncultured Desulfococcus sp.
TGGCGTCCTGGAAAACAAAATTTGACCCGATCCAAACCAATGACGAAAAATCACAATGGGAATACCGAAAAAAAGTATGCCTGACCACCCAATGGGATCAAGGCACCTGGAAATTCGGATTAATTAAAAATAAAACGGTCAATCTGATTCATACCTGCCCGGTTCACACCCGACAAATCCAGGCTGCGGTGTCATTGTTTTCATCCCGCCTGCCCGCTACCGACCTTTTCCCCTTGGCGGTTTATGTTCAGACCGGCAACCAGATTACCCTGATGGTTATTCAGCACCCAACCACCCTGCCGGTTTCCCCATAAGAGGAAAGCACCAACCAGGTTTTCACATCACATTTTATCTGGCGATTGCTGCATAATGCCCTGGCTTCATACGGGGAAATAAAAATGGTGTCAATGTCCTCGGAACGGGTATTCCCTTCTTTCGATGGTTGACCGGAACATTCCACATAAGCCATTACAATAGATTCATCGGTCATGCCGGAAGATGAATAAATGGGCGGGCTGAGTCTGTTTATCCGGGTCACCATCAATCCGGTTTCTTCTTTGAGTTCTCGTTTAACCGATGTTTTCACCGTTTCTCCGTTATCCACAAGACCGGCAGGAAATCCGTACTGGTAATCGCCAAGCGGCACCCGAAACTCTTTAATGATCACCATTTTCTGTTTTTCAGTATGGTAAGGGACAATGACAACGGCATCCGGTGTTTCAAAGTGACCGGACACACATTTGGGCGAATCATTTCGTGATGCAAAGTGCCAAATCCTTTTTCGGGCATTGGTATCCAAATAGCTTATTTCAAACATATTTAAATGAAAATAATCAGTAATTTTTTTTACAAATTCTATTTTCAAAAAATGATTCCTGTCATGGATATTTTTTAAACCGTTTGTTTGTTCCACCCGGACATTTTTCTAAAATGCGTCCCATACTTCCAAACAACTCATTCATAAACATTTGAAATGATGGACAAGTTATTTTCTGATATGGTGGTGATTCGTCACCATGAAAAACTTTTTACTTTAATACAGAAAACCGTTAATTCAAGCAGGGGGTCCAGGATTCCGAACCAACCCAATCTTCAGCCAGAATAAGGGCGCCGGCATTTTCTTTGATCCATTGATGATAACACCGGATAAATACCGGATTATGAAAAGTAATACTTTCCCCAAGACAGTTCAAATCATTATTGATTCGCCAGTAAAGATACATATTCCCTCCTATAAAATAAATTTTAAAAAACCGTAATCATCTTCGATTGTCAATATAATTGAATAAATTAAAAAGCATGCATGTATCTGAGTTTTCATTGACATGCTTTCTCTGTCATGCACATAAATTAAAGATACATCGTTATATCTGATTTAAAATTTCAGGAGGCAGCCATGAGTGACGATTCCGGAAAACTAAAGGTCATTATTTTTACCCGTCAATTTGAAATTAAGGGAAATCTGCATATTTATGAAGGCGTTCGACTGACCGACTATATCAATGAATCCAAATCATTTATAGCGGTTACCGATGTGAAAGTAAAGCGTCAAAATGGAAAAGGCGTAATGGAATCGGCGTTTTTAAATATTCGAATAGAAGATATCGAAATTATTCTTCCTGAAAATACGATAATTACAACGTCATTGTGATGGTTAACTGACAGGAAATTGTTCAATGGCAAAATTAGACAAAATATTCAGTGCCGCTGTTGATGCGAAAGCCTCAGATATCCATATTGTAACAGGCGAACCGATCGTCATCAGGCATTTGGGAAAGCTCCAAAAACTGCACCATCCCCCACTGACGCTGGCACAATGCCAGGACGTCATTTTTGAACTCCTGACCGTGCCGCAAAAAAAGATCCTTGAACAAACATTTCAACTGGATTTTATATACGACATTTCCGGCACCGGTCGATTCCGGGGGAGTGCCATGCTCCATCAACGGGGATTAAGCGCTGTTTTTCGTATTATCCCGCCGACAATTCCGTCCTTTGATTCTCTTGGATTACCGGACATCATAAAACAAATTTTAGGCAATCATCAGGGCCTCATACTGGTTACCGGTGCCACCGGGCATGGCAAGTCAACCACGCTTGCGGCAATGATCGATTATATCAACGAAAACCGGGCACATCATATACTGACAATTGAAGATCCCGTTGAATTTATTCACCCGTTTAAGAAAGGCGTGGTGAATCAACGGCAATTGGGATCCGATACATTAACCTATACCAACGCCTTAAAAGGGGCCCTCCGTCAGGATCCGGATGTTATTATGATCGGCGAATTAAGGGATCTGGAAACCATGTCTCTGGCCATCACGGCCTCTGAAACCGGACATCTCGTGATTGGGACCCTGTCAACATCCAGCGCGCCGAAAACAGTAGAGCGAATTATTGATTCCTTTCCATCTGCAGAGCAAAATCAGATTCGGGCCATGCTGAGTGAAATTTTAAAAGCGATCATTACACAACGATTGGTTCCTGCGGCAGATGGGAATAAAATGATTTTGGCACTTGAAATTCTAATCGGTACATTATCAATGGCGAACTTAATTCGGGATGCAAAGACGTTCCAGATTCCATCGATGATGCAAACCAGGAAAAAAGACGGTATGTTGCTCATGGATGACTCGCTGATTGCACTCATGCAGGATGGCAAGATATCCGCCAAAGATGCGATGGCCAGCTCAAGCAAACCAGATAAATTCAAACCATATTTAGATAAAACCAATTGAATCTTTTTGATTTAATGAATTGATGAGAGCCTCTGGATTATGAAACAAATTCATTCATATTTTACGGAAATGGAAAACCGCGGCGCCAGTGACTTGCACATGGTGATCGGGTTACCGCCCATGATAAGGCTCAGTGGCGAACTGCTTCCCCTTGAGCATCCGGTTCTGACAGCGGATTCAAATAAGAAAATACTGTTTGACATTCTTTCTCCGGATCAGCAAATCCAGGTTGAAAAAAACCGAGACTTTGACATGGCCTATGAACTGGAAGGCGTCGGACGTTTCAGATGTAATTTTTTTTATCAACATCGAGGACTTGGTGCCGTATTTCGGATCATTCCCACCAAAATACTGACATTGGCGGACCTGTCTCTCCCGGAAGTGCTCAAAACTATCTCCGAATATACAAAAGGCCTTGTTCTGGTAACCGGCCCCACCGGTAGCGGAAAATCAACCACTCTCGCAGCACTGATTGACTATATCAATGATACCCGCGATGCGCATATCGTTACCATTGAAGATCCGCTGGAATTTGTTCACCAAAACAAAAAATGCCTGATTACCCATCGTGAAATCGGCGCGCATGCAATAAACTTTGAAGAGGCATTAAAAGTCGCCAGTCGTGAAAATCCGGATATTATCCTTGTCGGAGAGATGCGTGACTTAGAAACCATTTCCCTGGCATTAACCTGTGCAGAACTGGGAATTCTCGTATTCGGGACATTGCATACAAACAGCGCGGCACGAACGATTGATCGCATTATTAATGTGTTTCCGTCAGATCAGCAGCCGCAGATTCGGACCATGCTTTCCGAATCCCTCCGGGCGGTCATCGCTCAGCAACTCATTAAAACCAAGACTGGCGGACGGTGCGCGGCCAATGAAATTCTTATTGGATCAACCGCGTTATCCAATTTAATTCGGGAGGGAAAAATATCTCAGATCAGTTCTATCCTCCAGACCGGGACATCCGTCGGCATGCAAAGCATGGACAGTCATTTATCCCAGCTGGTACGGGATGATAAAATAACCAGGAAAGCGGCATATGAAAAAGCAATTGATAAATCGCTTTTTTCGTAACCGTCGAAACATTTTTAAACGCAATGATAAAAAGAGCCAATAAATGAATACGTCCGACTTTGATAAACTGAATAAAGCCGCCCAGGAACTTTTCGGGCAGTTTGGCGACATTGATGGCAGTGATGCCACCCGTTCTTCTATCGATGAAATAGAGCAGCTGAACCACTGGCGTAAAAATATTTTAGAATTTGCCTATCATCTTACCGTTGCACTGGGCAAATACAGTTCAAGCGATCCAGCCGTCAGAGACAAGACGCTTTTCCGCCCCCTTGTTGACAATATCACAAATTTCACTGCGATACCGACAAAAAACACCGATAAAAAAATTATTATTCGTCACCGCACGCTGCGTCCATCGGCAAAAAATGTTGAACATGATTCTTTCAATACCGATTACGTGATATCTGTCGGCGATTGTGTTATTGACAATCAACAGCTGGATAATCTGGTTAAATCAGAAATCATGGATGCGGCGGAACTTGGTAAAAAATTAAAAAAAACGTTTCACTTTTTTCATCACGCCAATATCCATATCGTTGAAATCTCCTATAATGACTGGGGGCCTAAAGACAAACAAAATGTCTATGACGCACTGGTCTGCTGGGGCCAATATTTGTCAGGGAGCAAAAATGGATCCGGGGTTATTCTGGATGAAACCAAACACCCGAATCCCAACCTGACGATTCTGGCAGGATTAAATAAACTAAAATTAGAAAAATTTCAGGAAGTGACCGATAAAGTTCACCGCATAACCCTTCAAGATAAATCCCGTGAAAAATTCAGGGATATCAACAGTATCTATGATGCCATATTCTTAATCGATGATTTAAAATCAAAATTTATCCGATCCCCGATTGAAATCAACAACAAATAATGAATAAAGGCCTGACGGCAGTGTTTCGACGAATCCGGGAGGTTTAACAGAACCCGGTTCAACCAGCATCAAAATATTTTTTCAAAATGGGAAAATGCCTTTTACATATTCTGGGTGAATTTAAAGTCCGTTGCAGTTAACGACGACAGAAATACTATTTTAAACTGCATTGTTCGGTTGATTGCCGACAACAGATCCATAGATGAATATGTGGATTATCTTCTTAAGGATTTTTATTACTTTCCGCTGCACCTGCAGTTTTCTGATCGGGATTCCCTGTTTGTCTCCAATCTGCTTTTATTCAAAAATTATATAAACATCACCTATGATTTTGGACGCACACCAGGCGAGGTCCTTTTTTCCAAAGATCAATTAAACGATGAATTAGTTAAACGGTTGCGCTCTAAGATAACGAAAGAGTGGGTAGATAAATTTTTACAAAAAATTATAACAATTAAAAAAGATATCAAATCAGCGCTGTCAGCAAATAAAGAAAAAGATAATGTCATTCCACTGACTTTACTGATTAATATTATGCGGGAAGTCTTTATCTTTTTGACAATTGTCTGGGATAAAGAGTTTAAAACAATTGTGCGCAATACGATGAAAGAATATGCGAATACCAAATCAAATTTGTATTGTTCACTAAACAGACCGAATGTCGTGCGGCCCCTTTTACGATTTTTTCAGATCATCATATTGTGTCTGGTGAAATTAGGGGATAAAAGAGATATTGACTTGTTAGATACCATCAGAAGCAAAGAGCATACTTTTTCATCTATGAAGGGATCTTTAACCGCCGATGCATCCTCCCATAAACAATTAGTGAGCAAAATAATGCGTGTTGTGGATGAAGACATTTTATCGGTTCAACGGATTCCCGCACTCCGCACCCCAACAGATGACTTCTGATTGATGATTCGGTTTTGGCCGCCCATCTGCAGAACCCTGTGAATGTTTACAGCTCATCATTCGGAAGTGCATCAGCCGTTGCACCCCTGTGAACGGCTCCTTTTTTTTAGTCAGCCTTCCACCTTCCACCCTCTACCTTCTACCTTCCACCCTTACCAATTGCCCGCAACCGTTCCAGGACCGGCGGATGAGAATAATTCAAAACAACATACAGAGGATGCGGGGAAAGATTAGAAAGATTGTGAACCGCCAGTTTTTTTAACGCGCTGACAAAGGATGCCGAATCAGGGGTGGTTTCAACGGCAAATCGGTCGGCCGCATATTCATTTTTTCTTGAAAGATACTGCATCAGGATACCCATGAAAAAATCAATGGGGGCAAATAAAATACTGAAAAAAACCAGACCGGTGTAAACAGACGGTGTTGTTATATAAAAGGCTTCCGACAGCATGGGGGATGAAATAAAAAAAGACAATAAATACAACATAATACCGGTCTGAAAAACACCTGTTAACAACATCCAGAGGACATGCTTCTTTTTATAATGTCCCATCTCGTGTGCCAGCACCGCCACCAGTTCATCTGTTGTATGATTTTTCACCAGCGTATCATAGAGGACAATCCGTTTGTGGCGGCCAAACCCGGTAAAAAACGCATTGGCTTTCTTTGAGCGTTTGGATCCATCCATGATAAAAACATTTTTTAATGAAAAATCAATGGAATCCGCATATGCCATAATCGCCGATTTCAATTCACCGGTTTCCAGTGGTTTAAATTTATTAAAAAGCGGCAAAATCCAGGTCGGCACCACAAACTGCATCACGACCATAAACACAACAATGACTATCCAGCAATAAAACCAGGCATGCGGCCCGGCATATGCAAAAAACGCCAATACACCGCTGAGCAGCAACCCACCGATTAAAACAGCCAGCACCAACTGCTTAAAAAGATCAGATATAAAAATTTTACCGGTGGTCTTATTGAATCCAAACCGTTCCTCGATGCAAAAAGTGGAATAAATTAAAAAGGGCACTGAGATAAAAGATTTTAGTAAAAACAACACCCCAATGTAAAGGATTCCACAGATGACCGGCGAATGACCGGTACCCCGAACCCATTGATCGAGCATCGGGAATCCTCTGCCGAACCATAGCACCAAAAACAAACCAAGGTTGACGATAGAAACCAGCCACCCAAAACGGGTATTTACGCGTAAATATTCTTGAGAAGACGCATACCGATGTTCATCATACCATCCGTTGAACTGTTCGGGCAGCTGATTATTCAGCATCCTTAAATTAAGAATATCGGCAGTCATATGCAATATAAAATCGACTAAAATCGCACTAAAAATGATGGCAGCAATAAAATTCATTATATTCCCTTAAACAGGCAAATCTTTACCAACTATCTGTTATTAAAATTATCAGATTTTTTTTTACCCTTGAATGATTAAAAAATCAAGACTTCAAAGAACTTGCAATCAATGAAAAACTTGACAACATGGTTAAAAATATATACCTATTTTAAGAGTAAAGTGGAGCTGGTATCCCGACCATCGGCCAACGATCTGATTAACAGCCTTGGCAGACCGGTTCATTTTGACTAACCCACAATTAATGACAGGGGCAGACAATGGTAGTCAAAAAATTTCCAAACCGTATTTTTCTTTTTTCCTTTGCTTTTATTTTCTGCATGTTTTTTTTAACCTTTAACGCAGCAGCCGGCATTGAAGATCATATTACCCGCACGGAGTCCGGTTTTTACTATACCATTCAAAAAGGGGATACGTTATGGGATCTTTCAAAGAATTTTTCCAATACTCCCTGGGTTTGGCCCGAACTGTGGCAATACAATCCACATATTTTAAATCCGCACCTGATCTATCCCGGCCAAAAAATTCTTATTTATAAAAAAGAATGGGAAGGTGAAGAAAAACAGCCCGAACCGGTTGCTGAAAAACCAGTTCAAAAAATACAAACATTTCAAATATATAACGAAATTAACCGTGTCGGTTTTATCTGTGAAAAAGCAGTTCCTCCCCATGGCACCATTTTCAAAGCCCAGGGTGATATGAACTTGATTAATAAGGGAACGCTGGTTTATATTTATCCGGAACCCGGTGCGCCTCGTTTGACTGTCGGAAATAAATACACCACTTACAGGACGTTCAGCCCTGTAAGAGATAAAGAAACCAACGAGAATCTTGGGGTCCAGCATTTCCTGACAGGTGTTGTTGAAATCACCGCTATCGAACCTGAATTCACTCTTGGAACAGTGACTGATTCGTATCGAAGTATTCTCATCGATGATCATCTTATACCGTTTAAACAAAGAGACATCAATATCCCGATAAAGGAAAGCAAGCAGGGTCTTTCCGGAAAGATTATCAAAGCTGAAGAAGATGAAACGCTGACCGCCCAATTTTCAATTCTTTTCATGGATAAAGGAAAAATTGACGGCATTGACCCCGGTCAGTCCTATTCCATTTATTTACAGGAAACCGCGCGGCCCAATCCGAAAGAATTCCGGCAGGTGGATCTCACCCCTTTCCATATTGGCGAATTGATTGTCCTTCACACCGAACAAACCACTTCTACCGTATTAATCACCCGATCAAACCAGCAGATCACGCCCGGAAATCTTGTCCGGCCGCTGAAAGTCGCTGGAAACTGACCGGCAAAAAAAAGGCGTCTGAATATTCATCCATATTCAGACGCCCGCTTTATCCACACAATACCACAAAATTGGTGAATCGAAAAACACCCTATTTTTTATTTTTCGCGTTATTAAACACTTTTACCTTTTCATCAAATTCCCTGCTCAACTTATTGTACGCCGCAATTTTTTGATTCAGTGCCTTGCTCTTTTGAACATAATCCGATTTCACCCCGGATTTGACTTTTTTAGGCGGTGGGTCACCCAGTGCTTTCTTTTCCGCCTGAATATCAATATATGCTTGCCGCAATTGCGCTCTCATCGCGTTAAGTTCGGCCGCTTTTCCCTGGTTCTCAATGTTCGGCGCATTTGTTGATTCCGTATCCGTCGTATTCTGGACAGCTGATTCCACAGCAACTTCAACTGCGGCCGGTGGATATATATTTGTGTTGATTGATTCAAATATTTGCGCATTCGGACGCTGGTCTTCCGGAATCACTGAAGCGTCATCCGTATACAAAACAGTGCCGTCCGGGGCGGTGTATTGATAATACTCGGCGGATTAAAAAAATTAATCGGAAAATCGGTTGTCGTGCCGAAGTTGTCCAGATTCGTTAAATATTCCTGTTGCAGCAGGGTCTGACTGACATTGGACAAATCGCCGCCAGGTTCAAATATTCCTAAAATGTGTGCTGGATCTGTGCCGGCGGCAACCCAGTCAGGCTCCCAATCGTAAATGCCATACATGGCCTGCTGGGCCACATTCATAGCCAGATCATCTTCATTTAAGTACCGGCCCGTACCAAAAACAACAATATACCCTAATCGATCCCCTTCGCAGTGTTCCATGACATCCGGCTCGGAGGTGATGGGCTGGACGTCGCCGGCGTCATCTCTTGCTGTAAACATGGGAAGCCCGCCATAAGAAACAGACCAGTTGACGTAAAGGACGGGTCAAGTCTGCTCTTGACTCCTTTCAATTTTCTTAAAGAGTCAAGAGCAGACTTGACCCCCAAACATATGCCAAATGATTATACCATACCCTAAAAAACAATATGCACAGAAAAAAAATTTAATTCGACAATTTTAATGTGTATTTTAAATGGGTTATTTTTACAGTGGCTGGCTGGATGCAATTGATGAATCAGCTGCTGATTAAACGAATTTTTCAGCGAAAATTTTTGATTTTATCGCTATTTAAAATATCTAAAACTTTAAATCCATTGACAGGGGAATGGTTTTCCTTCAAATATAAATTATTGGCCATATGAAGGAAAACTATTTTCAGGCCTTAAACAAAGTCCGGCATTTGAGGAAACCATAATGGAACCATTTGAAATATCAAATGAACAAAGACGAATTTTTATTAATACCGCCCAGCTGCACGAAGCGTATATGGATGCATTCACCAAAGAACTCGCCTTCCGGGGGGGGATGCATTGGAAAAAATCCAAAAATAAAGAATATTTATTTCGAACAATAGACCGACATGGCAATGGCAAGAGCATCGGCCCCCGTTCCCCGAAAACAGAAACGATTTATCAGGAATTTCATACCAAAAAGAAAAGACTCCGCGATAACCTGCTAAATCTTAAAGAAAAACTGAAAGGACAGGCCCGCTTAACCAAAGCCGTCAAACTTGCACGTGTCCCTCAACTGGTAACCGCCATCCTTCGACTTCTCGAACAACGTCAATTGATGGGTCGCAATCTGAAGGTAATCGGTACCAATGCCTTATTCGCATACGAAGCGAAAGCAGGTGTTTTTTTTGAAAGCGACCTGACGGCCACACAAGACATGGACATCCTGTGGGATATTCGGTCCCGCTTGCGCCTTTGGTCATTTGATAATGTAGATCCAGCAGGCTTAATAGGTATTCTGCGTAAAGCGGACCGCTCATTTGCAATGATTGGTGAAAAAAACTTTCGAGCGGTCAATCGCTCGGGATATATGGTTGATCTGGTTAAACCAGAGCCGAAATCGATACGGGTCAAAGAATCCCGGCAAATGGGAGATGCAGAAGACTTAATGGCTGTTGAGATCAGAAATTTGCATTGGCTGGTGTCTTCCCCGCCATTTTCACAACCGGTGATTGGAGAAGACGGCTTTCCTGCAAATATGATCGTACCCGATCCACGGGCGTTCGCGCTGCATAAACTCTGGTTGAGCGAACAGTATGACCGTGAACCAATCAAAAAAAATCGGGACCGCGCCCAAGCGCTGGCTGTATATAAATTGGTGGTTCAATATTTCCCGAACCTCCCTTTTGCACCTCAAGAACTAAAAATGTTCCCAAAACAGATTGTCACGGAAGCAAAATCGCTTTTCGACAAAGAGGCATTGCCACCGGGATATGGCGAATGAGAACCATTGATTTTCAAGAAACACCATTGATCGGACGCGGGAATGTTTACAAGAGTGAAAAATTCGGATTTTTATGTATTTTTTTTTCTGCGTCTGTCTGCGTTCATCAGCGGCTGATTTTTAAAAGCGGTTAAGAAAAATACCCGACTGCGTTTTCAAAAATTCGGATACCCGTAACCGGAAGGGACGCGGCATCGGTTTCACCGCGCTTGATTTTTTCGTTTAATGAGGGCCAGTCCGGATGATTGGTAAAATGATTAAACGCCTCCGGGTGGGGCATGAGACCGAATACACGGCCGGTGGAATCACAGATACCGGCAATGTCGAACATCGACCCGTTGGGATTATAAGGGAACTGTTTGTCTGCTATCGATCCGTCAGACAACGCATATTGACACGCCACCTGATGATTATCGATTAACCGATCAATAATTTTTTCATCCGCCACAAACTTGCCTTCACCGTGACGAACGGGCAATTCAATATTTGTCAGGTTCTTTGTGAATACACACGGCGAATCCGGATTGATCGCCAGCATGACCCAGTCATCCCTGAAATTGCCACAGTCATTATAAGTCAGTGCCACGGACCGATTTTGATAATCATGATCAAAGCCAGGCAACAGGCCAAGGTTAACGATGGTTTGAAAGCCGTTGCAGATGCCGATGACCAGATTACCGTTTTCAACAAACCGGGTCAACCGGTTACCGATATTGTGTTTCATGCGAACCGCCTGGATCACACCGGCACCGTGATCATCCCCCCAGCTGAAACCACCGCCGAAAACCAAAATTTTGTAATCATCCAGGCTAACCGATCCATCGATGATAGCGTTAATGTGCACCCGGTCGGCATATGCGCCGGCCAGTTCAAGGGCATACGCTGTTTCGTTATCACAGTTCAGACCGTATCCGGTAAGAACAAGGGCTTTGATTTTTTGGTTTGTCATTTTAGCTTTTCACCACAAAGATCACAGATTAATTATTCACCACAGAGACCACAGAGGTCACAGAGAAAAAAATACATTATAATTTATAACGATGGCCCGATTGAAATTCCAAAAAATTTTCTCCCGCAGAGACGCTGAGACGCAGAGAAATTTATTCTTCAAGACCATTGACACAGCGGGTAATCCCGGATTTCATCAACGCCTCGCCAAAATTCAAAAGGTATCCGAGCTTGCATCCAGTCAGTCTCAGGTATGTCTGAACTTGCTTCTTATGCGCAGCTGTCACTCGTTCAACCGACTTCAGCTCCAGGATAACTTTTCCAGAAATGATGATATCCGCTCGGAAACCTTCTTCGAACCGAATATTCTTATACTGGATCGAAACAGGAACCTGGCGGTCGACCGTCAAACCCCGATTTTGAAGTTCCCTGACGAGAACAATCTCATACACCGTTTCAAGAAGCCCCGGCCCTAATTCCCGATGAACGGTAATGGCCGCATCGATCACTATCGTCCCGATCTCATTTTCCGTCATTATTTGTGCCATGGCGTATTTGTGCAAGATTTTATTATATTTTTATTTTTTCCCGCTGAGGCGCAAAGCCGCAGGGAAAAAAATCTTTTTGCGTATCTCTGCGCCACTGCGTCTCTGCGCGAGATATTTTTTTTAATTCGCCGACTGAAATTTCATATCAACGAACCAAACGGCTTTTTCCAGGCAGCTTTTAAGTCCGCCACCGCAACGGATATCAGTGGGTTATTCTGAGCGTCCTTTATTGTAACCATCGGCGATGAAGCGACCGTACCGATACAAGCACAGGGAATATCCGAACATTTTTTTTCAAATTCATCCTTAAACCGGGGCGCAACAG
>CAZQLG010000049.1:0-12401 GCA_964594105.1 uncultured Desulfococcus sp.
GATATCTATGATGAAGATGAAACTCAAGGATAATTATCCGAAAGTGAAGTATCCTGAAGCTGAATTTATTAAGGATACAATTACAATGCAAAACCTATAATTATCGGCTATCTGTTAATTGATGATGCAAGTAAGTATGAGTTCCTAACATTGCTCATAGCGTACTCGCATTGAAGGCAAGCGTATCTATGATCTCAATTAATTTTGAATGCCCGGCTCAATCGGTGTAATCAGCAACGGCTGAAAGAAAGAGTAATTCTTCAATGGCTAATGACTTGGCGTGCATCTTAAATTATTTGAATGAAAAGCACGGTTTTGATTTTTCCGGCTACTGCCTCTCTATGGTTGAACGCCGACTCCGGCAACGATTGTCATCCATAAAATGTGACAGTTACAGCGATTATCTCAGCTATTTGCAAGAAAATCCCGATGAAATAGATAATCTGCTTGATGCCTTGACCATCAATGTGAGTCGGTTTTTCAGGGATACGCTGACGTTTGAATACATTGCCGGCAGAGTCCTTCCGGCGATTGTTTATGAAAAAAAAAAGGCTAATGATAATTCTATACGGGTTTGGTCAGCCGGTTGCGCAATGGGTGAAGAACCCTATTCCATCGCGATTCTGATCCATGAATTATTTGAAAATGAAGCCATGAAAACCAATATGAGTATCTTTGCAACAGATATTGACAGCAAGATATTAAAAAGAGCAAAAAAGGCAGCCTATCCGTTTGAAAGCATCAAGAGTGTTAAATACAGGCTGTTGAAAAAGTATTTCACTTCCGAAGGAGAAACGTTTCAATTAATGCCGACTATCCGGAACCTGGTATCCTTTTCGGTTTATGATATCCTTGACAAGAAAAGCTATGCCCCCCCTGAAAGTGTTTTTGGCAGCTTTGACATGGTGTTGTGCCGGAACGTTTTAATCTATTTTGATAAAGAACATCAGGATCAAATATTTGATAAGCTACATCACTCAATGGCTAAAAACGGCTATCTGGTACTGGGTGAAGCAGAGATCCCGACAATAAATTATCAGGGACGTTTTAGAAAGGTGAATGAATGTTGTCACATTTATCAGAAAAGATAACTGTCTGACCGGACTAACTAACCGGACTGACTAACCGGACATGTTCCAAAATCGTCAGAAAAAGGACTTTACCCCATGGATCTTCTGAACAACATTACTATCAAAGGCAGAATAGTTCTCTCTTTTGCGTTTGTGCTAATCTTTTTCATTGTTTTTTCGATGTTTTCAATCATCAAAATGAATGACCTGGGAGAATTAACTTCCACCTTGTATGAACACCCGCTGCAGGTCTCAAATGCGGCGTTAAATGCAAAGCTCGGTGTTGTCAGGATGCACAGGAGCATGAAGGATCTATCCATGTCAAATAAGGAAATGGATATACACCAGGCTATTCAAGCTGTCCAGTCGGAAGAAAAGCTTGTTTACCAAAATTTGGATATCGTAAAAAGCCGGATTTTGCGAAAAAAAGGAAAGGAACTTGTACATGCGGTGATCAAACTTTTTGCCGGCTGGAGACCGATCAGGATAGAGGTGGAACAGTTAACGATACAAGGTGACAGGGAGGCTGCCGGACACATTACCAGAACAAAAGGCGCTGACTACGTATATCGCCTGGAACAACAAATGATGGAACTTACTTCTTATGCCACAAACAAAGCGGATGGTTTCATGGAAGAGGCAGGGTCCATACAACAGCGGGTCCGGAGGCATACGATTATATTTATCGTCGCCGCCATCTTACTGTCTTTGTTGATTGTCTACTTGGTAACAAAAAGCATTCTCTCCAGCGTGTCCGCACTTAAAAATACCATGTCCGAGGTTACTAAAACCGGCACGCTTATCAAATCGGAACTTGCTGGAAAAAACGAAATATCGGACATGGCGCAACATTTCAACATGCTGGTAGACAGATTGAAAGGCCAGTTCTGGCTTAAAGACGGGCAGGCTTCTTTGAATGAAGAGGCGTCCGGTGATCTCACCTACGAAGACCTGGTCACAAAAAGTACCAATTTTATATCACGATATGTGGATGCGTGTGCCGGTGCCCTCTACGTTTATGATGAAAAGCGTTCCCTGTGTGAACTGAAAGCATCGTATGCATTTGTTGAGGGAAAACACTTTTCCAATGAATTTGGGCTCAACGAGGGGATCGTGGGGCAGGTTGCCGTTGAAAAACAACCGATTCTGCTCAAAGGCATCACCAGAGAAGACGCTTTGGGAAAAACCGGCACTGTCAACGAACCCCCCAGGAATATATATGCCCTGCCGCTGTTATACCAGGAAGGCTTGTACGGAATATTGGAAGTGGCTACATTTGAGGAGATAACCCCGCTTAAAATTGAATTTCTGAACATGGCGGCCCCCATCATATCGACAAGCCTTTACACGGCATTGCAAGGGAGGCAAATTGAAATTCTTCTGGAATCGACCCAGAAAGCCAATGAAGAGTTGGAAGCTCAGGCAAAAGAATTACAAGCCCAATCTCAAGAACTCCAGCAAACATCAGAAGAATTGCAAGGACAGAATGTGGAACTCGAGCAGCAGAGGCTTGCGGTGGAAGATGCCAGCCGAATGAAAAGCCAGTTTCTCTCGAACATGAGCCACGAGCTGAGGACACCGCTCAACTCCGTCATGGCCCTTTCCCGCGTGCTCATGATGCAGGCAAAGGCGAAGCTCAGCCTTGAAGAGGTCAACTATCTGGAAATCATCGAGCGTAACGGCAAAAACCTGCTCGCCCTGATCAACGACATCCTGGATCTTTCCAAGATCGAGGCCGGGAGGATGGATGTCAATCCGAAACCTTTCTCGCTTGGTATGACGCTGGAAAATATTGTTGAGAGCATCACGCCTATTGCCGCAGAAAGGCAAATCGAGATCCATCAGGAGGTCCCCGGGGATCTCCCGCTGCTTGAAAGTGATGAAGTCAGAGTGTCACAGATCCTGCAAAACCTGATCGGTAATGCCGTCAAATTTACCAACGCGGGTAGTGTGACCGTTGCGGTGCAGAGCGCCAAGGAAAAGATTGCCGTCCGGATTGTCGATACCGGCATCGGGATCGCGGAAAACGACCTTCCGTATATTTTTGACGAGTTCCGGCAGGTGGACGGTTCTTCTTCGAGAAGACATGAAGGCACGGGACTCGGCCTGGCCATCGCCCGCAAGGCCGCCAGAATGTTGGGCGGGGATATCGCGGTGACAAGCGTCCCGGATAGAGGGTCCACATTCACATTGACCTTACCCATCGCCTGGCAGGGTACGGCACCGGTCTATGCACCAATCGTCGCCAGAGGACCGTCAGGCGTGAAAGCGGTTCGCAAGACCATTCTGGTCGTAGACGATGAACCGGAGATGGCTGCGATGATTTCCCGTTACCTGCTCCAGGAAGGGTATAACACCGTTACGGCCACATCAGGATCAGAAGCGCTGAAACTCGCGGCCCGGGAACTGCCTTTTGCCGTCACCCTCGATATCATCATGCCTGATATGGACGGCTGGGAGGTGCTGCAGGGCCTGAAGAATAACCCTTTGACCAAAGACATCCCGGTAATTATCGTCTCCATCTCGGAAGATAGGGGAACCGGATTCGCCCTTGGCGCCGTCGGATATGTCACCAAACCGGTGGTAAAGAAACAGCTCATCTCAGAAATACAGAAGATTGGCAAACCGGAAACCCGCTCGATCATGATTGTGGATGACAATGATCTTGACCGGCAGGAAATCAGACGGATCATTGAAACGGAAGGACTGAAGCCGATTGTGGCCGAAGGTGGCGCTGCCTGTCTTGAACTGCTCAAAAAACAGGTGCCCGACGTTTTGGTCCTGGATTTAATGATGCCGGAACCTGACGGTTTTGCCGTTTTGGAGAAAATCCGCAGCAACCCCGTGACCAGGGACCTGCCGGTTATTGTTGTCACGGCAAAAGACCTTACCCAGGAAGACCGCAACAAACTGACCGGAAACGTCTTTTCCGTGCTGGAAAAAACCGATGCGAAATCAGCAACCCTGCTGGCAGACCTCAAAAGGATTCTGGTTGATCTTGAAAATTTTCCGGAACACCTCAGGGTTAAACAACCGGAGGTTTCACCCCGGATTCTGATCGTCGACGACAATGAGGCCGTGATCATCCAGGTCAAGGCGGTTCTCGAATCCGTCGGTTATGTTGCCGACGTGGCCAGGGGCGGACAGGAGGCTTTTGATTATGTTTCCCATACTATCCCGGATGGCATTATTCTGGATTTGATGATGCCGGAGATCGACGGTTTTGCGGTGCTGGAAAAGATCCGGGGCACCAAGGCGACGGTAAGCATACCGGTTCTGATCCTCACGGCCAAGGATCTGACGCCGGAGGATTTCAAGAAACTCAGCGCCAACCATATCCAGCAGCTTGTTCAGAAAGGCGATATTGACCGGGATAGCCTGCTCTCCAGGGTCAGGTCGATGGTTGCGGGAAAAGCACAGGTAAAATATAAAACTGGTAACTTAAAATCGGGAACCCAGAACCCGAAACCAGTCTCTTCCCAATCCGAACAGGCGCAAATTCGAAAACCCGGTGGGGAACCCGCCACCATTTTATTGGTGGAGGACAACCCAGATAACATGGCCACCATCAAGGCTGTTTTACAGAACCACTATCGTATTCTGGAAGCGACGGACGGCGAAGAAGGATTGCGGATGGCGGGGGAATTAAGGCCTGACCTGATCCTTCTCGACATGGCCCTGCCGAAGATGGACGGTTTCACGGTGGTTCGGAATCTAAAAGGTAACATTGAATTGAGTAATATTCCGGTGATTGCCATGACGGCCCAGGTGATGAAAGGCGACCGGGAAAAGATTCTTGCAGCAGGATGCGATGATTATATCGCCAAGCCGATCGATCCAGCAGGTTCCCTTAAAAAGATCGGTGAATGGCTGAAAAAATAAAAAAATAACGGGAGACGCTTATGCAGAAAATACTGGCAATTGACGATAAACTGGACAATTTGGTAGCCCTGTCCGCTTTGCTGAAAAATTTGATACCCGACTGTGTCGTGATCACCGCTCAATCCGGGATGGAAGGAATAGAGAAGACCGTATCCGAATTCCCCGACGCTATTTTGCTGGATGTGAAAATGCCGGGCATGGATGGCTTTGAAACCTGCCGGCGACTGAAATCCGATGAAAGCACAAAGCACATCCCGGTGATTATGATTACGGCCATAAAAACAGACCCCCAGAGCCGGATAAAAGGTCTGGAGATCGGCGCCGACACTTTTTTGGCCAAGCCGATTGACCCGTATGAACTTGTTTCACAGGTCAAGGTCGCCCTCCGGATCAAAAAAGCGGAAGATACCCTGCGGGAGGAGAGAAATTCCCTGGAGCGCCTGGTGGAAGAGCGCACCGCAGCGGTGGTTGAGGTGAAGGAGTCGGCGAGAGACTTTCTTGAGAATGTCATCAACGCGATTGCGGACCCGGTTTTTGTCAAGGATGACAAACGGCGCTTTGTGCTTGTCAATGAAGCGTTGTGCGCGATCGTCAGCCGTCCAAGAGAGGCCCTCATCGGTGAAGATGGCGACGATATGTTTTCCGAGGAAGAGACCGCTGTCGTCAGGGAGATGGATGCAAATGTTTTGGATACCGGCAAGGAGAATGTGAACGAAGAATCGCTGAGCAACTTGTCCTCTGGAGAAGTCCGCACGATCGTCACGCGCAAGACCCGTTATATCGATCCGAACGGAAACCATTTTCTCGTCGGAGTAATTCGCGACATCACCGAACGCAAAACGGCGGAGAGGGCGTTACTCAAGTCTGAAATGCAACTCCGAACACTGGTGGATTCCATTCCGGATTTGGTCTGGCTGAAAGACCTAAACGGTTTCTATCTGAGCTGCAATCCGATATTTGAACGTTTTTTTGGTGCAAAAGAATCTGTAATCGTAGGAAAAACAGATTATGATTTCATAGACAAGGATCTTGCAGATTTTTTTCGAAAGCATGACCGCAGAACAATGTCAGCAGGAAGGCCGTGTATAAACGAAGAGTGGCTCACTTTTGCCGACGACGGGTATAAAGGGCTGTTTGAAACCATCAAGTCACCGATGTACGACGTTGATGGCGATCTCATTGGTGTGCTTGGCGTTGCCCGAGACATTTCTGAACGAAAAAATACCGAGCATAGGCTTAGAGAAAGCGAGCAAAGATACAAAAGCGCTCAGCGCATGGGACAAGTGGGAAATTGGGAATATGACCTTGCAACTGAAGAATTCTGGGCCTCTGACCAGGCCAGGCGCATCTATGGATTTGACCCAAAAATCGCAAATTTCACCACAGATAAAGTCGAAAACTGTATCCCGGAGCGGGAAAGGGTTCATCAGGCACTGATCGACCTGATTGAACAAAGCAAGCCATACAACCTCGAATACGACATTCAACCGATTACCGGCCCCCCAAAAAAAACGATCAGATCAATTGCGGAAATGCTTTTTGATGAAAATGGAGAACCACAAAAAGTCATTGGCGTTGTGCAAGATATCACCATACAAAAAATGGCTGAAAAAGAAAAAATACTCTTAGAAAGACAACTAAAGCAATCCCAAAAAATGGAATCTATCGGCAACCTTGCCGGGGGCATCGCCCATGATTTCAATAACATTTTATCGTCCGTTTTAGGATTTACGGAATTAGCCCTTGATGATATATCAAAAGGAACACCACTGGAGGATAACCTTCAGGAGGTGTATACGGCGGGAAAGCGGGCGAGAGATTTAGTCAAACAGATACTGGCTTTTGCCCGGCAGTCCGATGAGGTACTAAAACCTATTCGGGTGGACACCATTTCAAAAGAGGTGATACAACTTATCCGGTCAACGATTCCGACCACGATTAAAATCAATCAGGAAATCAAAAGTGATTCACTGATCATGGGCAACCAGACTCAGGTGCATCAGGTGTTGATGAATCTTTGCACCAATGCAGCCTACGCGATGGAGGATACCGGGGGTGTTTTGGAAGTTAGGGTGACGGATGTCGAACTTAATGATCAACCTCCTCAACTGCTATTGGAGTTGAAATCCGGCAAATATATGAATGTGATCGTATCAGATACCGGCCCGGGCATTCCACCGGATATCATCGGTTCTATTTTTGAGCCATATTTTACCACTAAGAGTGTTGGTGAGGGCACAGGGATGGGCCTTGCGTTGGTGCATGGCATCATTGAATCTTATGGTGGCAAAATTATCGTCGATAGCATTTTAGGAAAGGGAACCGTTTTTTCAATTTATCTTCCAGTAACCAAGAAGCGCGATGACCATCGGCCATACGAGAAAGAGGATCTGCCTTCCGGGACCGAACATATTCTATTTGTTGACGATGAATTACCCATTGCCAAGATGGGTAGCCAAATTCTGGAACAGTTGGGGTATCAGGTTACCGTTCGTACCAGCAGCGTTGAGGCCTTGGAATTATTCCGTTCCAAACCCCGTTTTTTCGATCTGGTGATTTCTGATATGACGATGCCCAATATGACTGGAGATGAATTGGCGATGGAATTAATAGCATTCAGATCCGATATTCCGGTTATTATATGCACAGGATACAGCAAAAAAATTACAGAGGAAAAAGCAGCTAAGATTGGAATCAAGGCACTTGCGTATAAACCGATTGTAAAAGCGGATCTGGCCAAAACCGTCCGGAAAGTTCTGGATGAGGCAATGGATTCGGCAAAGTAAAAATTATCCGAATTTTGAATACTCTAAAATCAATATGTTTATGCTAAATCAATATTTTAAGAAAGTAATGTATTATAATGTTTAAAAATAATTTCGATTCTCGATCAGCCATCTTTGTTTATTATTCTTGGTACTTTGCAGCAGCATGGACTCTTGTTATTGTTGCTCTCTTATTGTTTGGAATTATTCAAATACGTTCTGTCCAGGAAGCAATGGTCAAACATGAAGCACGAGCGAATTTTAACAAGGATCAAGCGTTAAGGTTTTGGTCTGCTATACATGGGGGCGTTTATGTTCCCGTTGATGATGATACACCACCTAACCCTCATTTAAAGCATATTTTAGATCGAGATATCATCACGCCCAGCGGGAAAAGTTTAACACTAATGAATCCTGCCTACATGCTTCGCCAAACCATGAAAGAATTTGAAGATCTTTATGGTATTCGAGGACATATCACAAGCCTTCAATATTTTAGACCTGAAACAGCACCGGATGAATGGGAAAAATCAGCCCTTCATGAATTTGAAAAAGGGGCGAAAGAAACCTTTGACTATTCAGATATAGATGGCAGACCATATTATCGGTATATGGCTCCAATGATAACAAAAAAAGGCTGTCTGAAGTGTCATGGTCATCAAGGATATAAAGTAGGAGAAGTCCGGGGCGGGGTTAGTGTTTCAGTTCCGATGGCGCCATATTTAGCGAATCAGCGCCGACAATCAATAGTATGGTCTTTTTCTCTTGGTTTCCTGTGGTTAATTGGTTTTATCACGATCAATTTGATGGCACGCGCGCTGTCCCGGCGAATCAAAGAAAAAGATAAAGCAGAGGCTGAGCTTCAAAAAGCCCATGATGAATTGGAGAAAAGAGTTCAGGAACGGACAGCAGACCTTGAGAAAGAGATTAAAAAGCGTAAAAAGATAGAGCTGGCTCTAAAGGATGCTGAGGCTAGATATAGATCCATCTTTGAATACGCAAAATCCGGCATTGCAGTATACAAAGCGATAGATAACGGGAATGACTTTGTCTTTCAGGATTTAAACAAAAAAGGTGAAGCAATAGATAACATAAATCGCAAAGACCTCATTGGAAATCGGATCTCAAAAATGTTTCCCAATGTGAAAGATTTTGGTCTATTAGACGTGTTTCAGAAGGTATGGGAAACAGGGGAACCTGAAGAGTTTCCGCTGACCTTTTATGAAGATGAAAGGATTATTGGATGGAGGGATAATTTTATTTATAAACTACCTTCTGGAGAAATCGTAACCATTTATAGAGATGAAACAGATCGCAAGCGAATAGAGGAGACGTTAAAGAAAAGTGAGAAGAAATATCGTATTATCGCTGAAAACATGGCTAATGTTGTCGCAACACTGGATATGAATCTGCGCTTTACCTATATCAGCCCGTCAATCATACGATTGCGAGGATTCACTGTTGAAGAGGCCCTTGCACAAACCATAGATCAAACCATGACGCCGGATTCCTTTCAGCTTGTTTCCAAGGCCTTTGAAGAAGAACTCCGATTGGAAGGTGCCGAAACGGCTGATCCCGACAGAACCCGCATCATGGAACTGGAAGAATACAAAAAGGATGGTTCCACTATTTGGGTAGAGATTACATCTTCATTTATCCGAGACGAGGACCGAAAACCTGTTGGAATACTCCTCGTGTCATGCGACATTACTGAACGTAAACGCAATAAGGAACAACGGGACAAGTTAATTTCGGATCTTCAAAAAGCACTCGGCGAAGTCAAAACATTGAACGGACTTCTACCGATTTGTTCTTACTGCAAAAAAATTCGTGATGACAAAGGATATTGGAATCAGATAGATGCTTATATCCAAGACCACTCGGAAGCGGAATTCAGCCATGGCATTTGCCAGGAATGTGCAAAAAAATATTATCCTGATTTGGATATTTATGATGAAGATGAAACTCAAGGATAATTATCCGAAAGTGAAGTATCCTTAAGCTGACTTTATTAAGGATACCATTACAATGCAAAACCTATTATTATCGGCTATCCATTAAATGATGATGCAAGTATTCTTAACTGCACAACACTCTGAATCATTCACATTATTAGAAAGTGGAGATCCTTACTAATGTCTGAAAAACCTACCTATGAAGAATTGGAGCAAAGGATCAAGGAATTAGAGGTAGAATCTGCAAGATTAAAGCAGGCTGAAGAACCAATGCTTGGGAGCGAAAAATCCTTGAGGTGCTTGTTTGATAGTTCGGCATTCGGCATGATTGTCTGCCGCTTGATTCGAGACAAGGCAGGCAAATCTGTCGATTTTGAACACCTCGAGGTTAATCAGGCAACCCAAAGACATACCGGTTTCAAGCACGAGCAACTCATCGGTAAACGCGCGTCTGAAATTGTTTCTGCAGAAGTGACTGCCCATCTTGTTCAGATTTATAGTAAAGTTGTGGAAACTGGCAAACCCCATAAATACGAGGAGTATTTTTCCGCTTATGATCGAACACTGCAAGTTGGTGCGAGTCATATCGAGGACGACCTTTTTGCGCTGACGTTTGTTGACATTTCTGAGCGCAAGCAGGCGGAAGCTGCGCTGATGGAAAGTCAGTCTAAGCTGTTGCAGGCCCAGTATATTGCCAGAATGGGAGACTTCACATGGGACTTAGTTTCCGGTGCTATCACATGGTCTGAAGGAATGCATGTGTTGTTAAAATATAATCGGTCTGAAAAAATTGACTATGCTAAAGTCAATGCTGCTATTCATCACCCAGACGATCTTGACAGGGTCAACCAATGGCTGACTGACAGAATCTCTTCTGGTAAAAAAAGAATTACACCAAACGAGTACCGTCTTGTCTGCAAAGATGGCGAAATTCTCTATGTTCACACTGAGGGCAAGATTGAATATAAGGATGGAAAAGCAGTCAAGCTATTCGGCACCTGTCAGGACATCACATTACAAAAACAGGCAGAGGATTCGCTGCGCGAGAGTGAAGAAAAATATAGGCATCTCTTCAATAATGCTCCGGCAGGAATCTATGAGGTTGATTTCATAGAAAATAAGTTCATTACCGTGAATAATTTAGCGTGTGAATACACTGGTTATACAAAAGAAGAAATACTTTCTTTAAACCCTCTGGATCTTTTAGCAGAAAACAGTAAAAAACGATTTATTGAAAGGCTGGAAAAAATATCTGCTGGTGAAAATATATCAGAAAATGCTGAATACAATATTATTGGGAAAACCGGTAAAGAATTCTGTGTCCTTTTAAGCAATGACTTTATATATGAAAATGGAAAATTAAAAGGAGCGAGGGTCGTTGTTCATGACATCACCGAGCGCAAAAAGGCGGAGGATGCATTACAAGAGAGCGAGGAAAAATACCGTCTGCTTTTTATGCACTCCAATGATGTGATTTATTCACTTGACCCTGAGTTAAAAATTCTCACCATATCTCCTTCGGTTGAAAAATTGATGGGGTACACGCCGGAAGAATTAATCGGAAGGTCGTTCCATGAGTTGGGTGTTCTGGCACCGGAGTATCTTGAACTGGCTTTTTCAAATACCACACGGATATTGTCAGGGGAGAGCTTAACTTCGACAATATACGAGTTTATCACAAAAGACGGCTCAAGAAAATTCGGTGAAGTGAGCGGCGCGCCGCTTTATCATGATAATAAAATCGTTGGCATCACCGCCGCAGCAAGGGATATTACCGATCGCAGGCTCATGGAAAAGGCCTTGCGGGAGAACGAAAAAAAATACAGACGGATATTTGAAAATATCCAGGATGTCTATTTCGAAACAAGCTTGGATGGAACCATTATAGAGCTCAGCCCCTCAGTTGAAACTTTTTTTCAATATAAAAAAGATGAGTTAATCGGAAAATCACTTTATGATTTTTATTCCGATCCCCACGCACGAGATGAACTTGTAAAGATAATGATTGATCATGGCAAGATTAATGATTTAGAAATTCAGTTAAAAGATAAAGACGGTTCCATCCGCCCTTATTCGATAAGTTCCATGTTGATTAAGGATGATCAGGGATCCCCGATAAATATTGTCGGGACCATGCGCGATATTTCAGAAAGAAAGCAGGCTGAGAAGAGGCTGCAGGAAAATGAATTCAAATTCAGAAGTCTTTTTGATTTCTCACCCCAGGCCATTTCCCTCACCGACGTTGAAACCGGAAAAATGCTGGATATTAACCAAAAATTCTGCGAACTGACCCAATACGACAAATCAGAACTCATTGGAAAGACCACCACCGAAGTGGGATTTTATTCACAAACAGATAGAAACAGGTTTACTGCGGAATTAAAAACGCATGGGACGGTCAACGAACTTGAAATGGATTTTACAGCCAAAGATGGTTCCATAGTAACCGCACTCATGTTTTGCCGACCGATTGGCCTTGGGGATGAACCTTGCCTGCTTACTATTTTTATTGATATCACAACCCAAAAAAGCCTTGAAGATCAACTGCGCCAGGCGCAAAAAATGGAATCCATCGGCACCCTGTCCGGGGGTATTGCCCATGATTTTAATAATATTTTAAGCATCATCATCGGCAACACGGAACTGGCGTTGGACGATGTCCCGGAATGGAATATGGCCCATGAAAATCTTGAGGAGATCAAATCAGCCGGCCTTCGGGCCAAAAATAT
>CAZQLG010000050.1:0-5467 GCA_964594105.1 uncultured Desulfococcus sp.
ATCCTGAAGCTCAAGGGGCGAAGTCAGGTGAATATGTAGAAAGGGTTAAGGTTGATGGCTTCGTAAACAGTCGGGATAAGTCCCGTCCGAATCAGAAGCTTACGAAAATTCAAATAAAAACCGGGCGCTGAAAATAACACAGCGCCCGGTTTTTATTTAAATGGTTTTTTTGTAAAAAATAATCTTTTTTATAAAAAAAATTAGTGACCGCGTTTGGATGCCTTGATCGGGTTGAGTTTGGCTTTTTCTTCTTTAACGGTCATGGTGACATGAGTGGCAATATTGCAGTTACCGTTTTTCCATTTTAAAGCTGGATCCGGAGCCGCCGTGCAATACCATCCGGTTTCATATTCCTTGCTTCTGCTGCATCCGGTACAGGCTTCAATCACTGCATTACAGGAGCCCCCATTATAAGAACATCCGTTCTTGGTCATAAAAACACACTCTTCACCATTTCTAACTGTTGTACAAATCATCTTATTTCCTCCGTTATCTTTTTTCTATAAATAACGGCGCTTGAAAATACCAGCGCCGTCATAAAATAGCTAATAAATTGGGTGTTAAAAAATAATTAAACCAACACCGTTTGTCAATATCTTTTTAATATTTATCCCCCGGAACAATCCGATTACTATAAAACAAATCTTGATTTAATATAAAAAAATTGTAACCGTAAACATGATCATTCTTATATAAACGGTAATTTATCAAACCGAATAAAATTAATTTTACAAGGAAAAAATCCCATGACCATCGAACAGGCGGTTGAAGTTCTAAAAATTGAAGCCAACGGAATCCTCCAACTGGCAGAAAAGATTGATGACAATTTCACTAAAATGGTTGATTTAATATATAAATCAAGAGGCCGCGTGATCATTGGCGGTATTGGAAAATCCGGAATTATCGGCAGAAAAATTGCCGCCACATTAAACAGCACCGGCACCCGGTCTATCTTTCTGCACCCGGTTGAAGCCATGCACGGGGATCTGGGCATTGTGTCTCACAAGGATGTCTTTATTGCCCTGTCCAACAGCGGTGAAACCGATGAACTGAATATTCTGCTGCCCAGCATCCGAAATGCCGGCTGCCCGATCATCGCATTTACCGGCAATAAAAACTCTACCCTGGCAAAAAATAGCGATACGGTCATTGATGTCGGCGTTGGACCAGAAGCATGCCCTTTGGGCCTGGCCCCGACGACCAGCACCACCGCTTTGCTGGCAATGGGGGATGCGCTGGCGGTTGTTCTGATTAATAAACACAAATTCACCCCTACTGATTTTAAAAAATTTCATCCCGGCGGCAATCTGGGGCATCGGCTGTCCTCTTTTAAAGTCAAAGATATCATGCTGACCGGAAATACAATTCCGATCGTTAATGAGAAAACAGACATGGCCACCGCACTTGAAATACTGGATAATCAAAGGATGGGCGTTGTTCTGATCGCAAAACCAGACCATTCACTTGCCGGAATCATAACAGACGGCGATGTTCGACGGATGCTGGTCAAAAAAATTGACGTATTTAAAAAAACCGTGGATGAGCAGATGATCGAAAACCCGAAATCCATTGATGAAAACGCCCCGCTCTATGATGCCCTAACCATCATGGAAGTCCATCAGATTACCGTGCTGCCGGTCATTGATATTGAAAAAAAGATTGCCGGCGTGCTTCACCTCCATGATATTCTGGGTAAAGGGGCGATAACATTCAATGGTATTTGACCCTTTTAAATTTTTTACTAAAGAAGACTCATGAGCGACTCAAAACAAATCACAACCGAAATTGAATCCCTTGGTGAAGCTAAAATAAAAACACTGCTTTTGAATGATTCCATTGGAACCAGCAAGGAAATGTTCAAATCCGATAACGACAGAATATTAATTGATGTCAATGCCAACGCGATTATTGAGCAGGTAAAGAGCCAGAAACAGCCGCCGACCTTTGAACTGGCAGGGCCCAGAAAAAGGATTTATTTTGACCCGAGCAAGCTCAAGTGTGCCCTGGTAACCTGCGGCGGCCTGTGCCCCGGCCTCAACAACGTGATTCGTGCGATTGTTTTAGAACTTTACTACCGCTACCAGGTAAAGAACATATACGGTATCCGATACGGCCTGGAAGGTTTTGTTCCGGAATACGGTCATGATCTCGTGGCGCTCGATCCCGATAAGGTTGTGAATATCCATGAAATGGGGGGCTCTATCCTCGGCTCCTCAAGGGGCCCGCAGGACATTGAAGTCATTGTCGACTGCCTGGAACGGCTGAATATCGGCATCCTCTTTATGATCGGCGGAGACGGCACGCTCAATGCTGCCTCTAAAATTGCTGAAGAAATCAAAAAACGCAACACGAAGATCAGCGTGATCGGCATTCCCAAAACCATTGACAATGATATTTTCCGGGTGGCCAAGTCCTTTGGATTTGATTCGGCGGTGGACATTGCCACCGAAGCAATTAAAGGAGCCCACAAAGAAGCGGAAGGCTATCCCAACGGAATCGGGATGATAAAGCTGATGGGACGCCACTCCGGATTTATTGCCGCAACAGCTTCCCTGGCACAGCAGGATGCCAACTTTGTCCTGATCCCGGAAATTGATTTCGATCTTGAAGGGGAAAACGGCCTTTTAACCAAGCTTGAAAAAAGGCTTAAGGAAAGAAAGCATGCGGTTATCATTGTCGCAGAAGGAGCCGGCCAGAATTTTTTCCAGAATTCAACCCCGGAATACGATGCCTCCGGAAATCTAAAACTCTATGATATCGGGATATTTTTAAAAGATAAGATTCGATCCTATTTCCACGAAAAATCCATGGACGTCTCAATTAAATATATTGATCCCAGCTATATGATCCGAAGCCTTCCGGCGAACCCCAATGATCACGTGTACTGCGGCTTCCTGGGCCGGGATGCCGTGCATGCCGGAATGGCCGGCAAAACCAACATGATCATCGGACACTGGAACAACTTTTTTGTAAACGTTCCCATCCCCATGACTGCGGGAAAAAGAAAACGGGTCAACCCCAACGGGAAACTCTGGCAAACCGTTCTGGAAGCGACTGGTCAGGGGCAATTAACCAATCAGGAAAAATCCTGACACGGATAAACCGGAAAAATCAGAGATAAGAAAATAGTCATCGTTCAACTTGATTTACGGTGAGACCCTTTTTCGTAATTTCCTTAAATCGCCGACCGCTAACGTTTAACAGGTAAATATCCTTAACCGCCTCACCATTGGAATCAAAAATGGTCTTTCCAGTGACCCCTTCAAAAGGCGCCATTGCCTTTAACTCTCTTTTGAGTTGCGCCCGAAAACGTATATCCGGCCTACTCACCAGGTCAAACAGTATCCAGGCCGTGTCATAACTGACTGCCTCAATAAAGCCCGGCGTGGTCCCATATGTATACTTAAACCCGGTGACAAACTGATGCACATGTTCTTTCGTACTTTGTTCAAAAAAGCCTTCAGGTAATATGGCACCCTGGATATGATGTCTTGCCATATCGATGAATTTATTTGAATGCCATAAATTGGTCCCCAGCAGAACCACATCATTCACATCATAATATACCAATTGGGGAATGATCAATCCGGCTTTATTCGGTGAATCCGGAATAAACACGGCGTCAAAGTCAATGATCGGTTCCGGGCCTTCTTCTTCCTCGATTTTCCGGGCTGCAGCCAGCTGACTGGCCCTGATTGATTCAACCAATTCATCATGCCAATTCCCGGTATCATAACTCTTCAGAATATCTGATACATCCGGCGCCATATCCGTTGCTTCAGAAAATTCATCGTCAATATATACCAGCGGCGTTAGTGACGGTGCTTCAATTAAATCTTCCGGTATATCATAATACAGTCCCACCAGTTTTTTGATGGGATCGGCAAAATCTGTCTTTTCAGGATTATATGCCTCTATCCCGACGATTTTGCCACCAGCCTTCATCACCTCATCCCAGAACAAATTCATATAAACATCTCCGTAACTTTCATCCGGATAAAGAATGGCAAACTTTTTTACGTCAAGCGTTTGCGTAGCATAATCCACAAGGGTCTTTATCTGCATCCGGGGGGTGAGAAAATTTCTAAAAATGTAATCCCCGGCATTTGTTATGCCGGATTTCTGGGTCAGCATGACAATCGGGATACGCAGCGCCTGGGCCTGAATCGATATGGATTCTGCTGTTGCAATGGGCCCAATAACGGCAGAAGCATTGCTGTCCACAAGCTCACACAACCCTTTTTGTGCAATAAGGGGATCAGACGCGGTATCTTTAACCAGAATACGTATGGAAGGGACTCCCGGTTGTCGGGAAAATCGGGCAAGGGCAAACTCAATTCCTTCAAGCGCCTGATGACCGAACTTTTCATATTTACCGGTCATCGGCAGCAGGCACCCGATAAGATGATGATCCGTTAAACCGGAAGATTCAAGATCAGCGATGAATTTTTTCGCCGGGTCAACATTCTCATGATGCGGATAATTTTCGAGAAACGATGAAAAAGTCGTCACTGCGTCACCGATGAGCCCTTCGTCCATATAATTAATACCCAGCTGATACATAAGAAAACCGCCGGGCGGACGGCCTTCCAGCTTCACCAGTTCATTTGACAAATCAGATGCGTCCATCAGAGAGGCTGCTGTTTTCAGCCTTAAAACCACCTTGTTTTTCTCGTTTTCTTTTGCCGCCTGGAACGCGTTTAAATAGGAAGCATAGGCCTCCAGCGGCGATTTGATAGCCAAATATGAATCACCGACGATAAGATTGGCACGTATCCGCTGTTCTCTGGCCAACGGCGCTGCCAGAACATTTCCAGCATATATGGTTACCTGCTGATAGTCACCTGTTTTATAATACACAGCCAGTTTACCAACCCCGGCTTCCCGGGCATATGGACTTTCCGGGTATAGCGCCTGTACGCGATTGAATACTTTGATGGCTTTTTTATATTGTTCAAGATAAACACTGATCATCCCGACTTTCAAAAGGGCGGCGGGTGCCAGTGCGGTGTCAGGGAATTGAAACAGGTAGTCCTGAAAAAGAGGCAGCGCTTTATTATATGCTTTCTCCTGATATTGCTGTTCCGCTAAATCAAAAAGCTGCTTTTCAGGACTTACCTGCCAAAAAAACCGGGTGCCGCTTTCTTTTTCGGCACAGGACAAACAGAAAACCAATAAAATGACTATAAAAATATGTGTTATCCGATTCATTATCGCATCCTCAGCGAAAGCTTTATATTAATCATAATTTATGATATAAAAATATTTCAATTTTACACACGTAAGGAAATGGGTCAATGCCAAGATATTTAAAAATTAATATTATATGTATTCTTTTTTTAATTTTTACCGTGCCGGTATCGTCTGAACTGTATCAATATAAAGACGAAAATGGAATTATGCGTCTGACAGATGACATTTATTCCGTTCCGACAAAAGATCGCCTTCAGCTTGAAACGTTTTCTGA
>CAZQLG010000050.1:5567-12343 GCA_964594105.1 uncultured Desulfococcus sp.
AAAAAACAAACAAAACCCAAAAAACAGACAAAAATAAAAAAAGTGATCGTACCAAAAACGGCTAAAACAATATCCGCAACGGCTGAAAAAAAAATCATTTCTCCTGACATCCCACCAGATGCTGAAAAAAAGACCGCATCGAAATCAAAAAAACAAACGACGTCTCCTTTTCAAGCCATTATTCCAGAAAAAGTCATTCAAGCGCCGGATACCAAAATATCTGGCCGCGACATCCATAAAAGCAAAAAAATTGCCATTAAACGAATGGATAGAAAAGTATCGGTGCAGAAAACAGCCCCCTTAACACCCTCAAAAAGCCTCAAAAAAATTGCCAAACCAACGGCAATACCGAAAACTGTTGCGGAACCTAAAATTGTTAATAAAGACAAGACCCCAAAAACGGCAACATTAAAACCGGATGCGAAGACAAAAACGGGTCTGAAAATTAAAACAAAAAAACAAAAAACCACGCTTCCTGAAAAAACCGCTAAAATAAAAGCCATTCAAAAAACGAACCGTTTAACGGCTGCCAAAAAAGAAATAAAAGCAACAGCCGCTATTGCTGAGCAAATATCACCCCCTGCATCCAAAACGGCAAAAAAAGAAACTAAAAAAGATATAACAAAAATCGTCAAGCCAGACATTCAGGGAAAAACGATACCAGAAACCAAAATAGTTAAAAAAAAACAGACGGCACCACCATCAGATCAACCCCCTGTAACCAAAAAAATTGCCCAATCTAAAAAAAGAATTGCCAATAAAAAAATAGCCGCCATACCAAAAACGGCACCATTAAAACCGGATGCAAAGAAAAAAACAGGTCTGAAAATCAAAACAAAAAAACAAGCAACCACGCTTCCTGAAAAAACGGCTGCCAAAAAAGAAATAAAAGCAACAGCCGCTATTGCTGAGCAAATATCACCCCCTGCATCCAAAACGACAAAAAAAGAGACTAAAAAAAATATAACAAAAATCGTCAAACCAGACATCAAGGGAAAAACTATACCGGAAACCAAAATAATTAAAAAAAAACAGACAGCACGAAAGTCCAAAAGCAACACTGGAATCCAAAAAGTAATCAAATCAAAAAACGTTACTACTGATCAAAAAACAGTTACTCCGGCCAAGACGACACAAGCGGGACTGAAAAAGGCTATACCCAAAAAGACAACGACAAAAGCCGTCGCTCCACAAAAAACCGTAAAGGCGGCTCCGGTGATTGAGCCCTCAAAAAACATACCGGATATCCGTAAAAAAACAGTGCCGGTAATCGAAAAAGTCATCACTAACAATCATGATACCGCCGTGGCTAAAAAAGACGGAACCCCTTTAATAATAACTCAGAAAAAAGATGAAAGCCTGATTCTGGTACAATTGCAGACAACCAGAAAATTATTGGCTGAAAAAAAAGAATCGCTCAATAAAAAATTTCAGACCCTGATAAAAGAAAAACAGGAAATTGAAAATAGCGTGGATGAGGACGATGAAAAAAGCGTTATAAAATATAATGAAAATGTTAAAAAATTAAATATTAAAATAAAACAATATAAGAAGCACAAAAAAATCTTGCAGGCAAAGATTGAAAAATATAACGACACAATCAAGCAATCGGCTTTGAATTAATTTTTCACCATCACGGGAGCACAACTGCTAATGCACTTCCAACCAATGAACTACAGGGTGCTGCAGATGTGATGAAGCGCCGAGCGCATAGACGAGACCTTTTGTACTTCAAGTGCTCGGCAACAAAGCAGATGCGGTGACCTGTGAATGCTTACGAAACCATTGCTGACCAGCAAAGCAATTACGGATCAAGCATCAAACGCATCCGGCTGACGGCTATATCAAGGCCCTCTTTTTTACACAACCGCTGAACGTCTCTCTTTTTTTCATCGCCATAATCTTTGAACGAAACGATGATGGCCTGGATCTCAAATTTATCGACAATTACTTTTAGTTGTTTGTCACTACATAGAACAGGATAGCCATGAATTTTTTTCCCTTTTTTCCTCGGATCATCGTCTATAAAACCAACCATTGAAAGCCCCAGGTCTTCGTTGGTTTCTATTTCCCGGACCAGCATCTGTCCACCGATTCCCGCACCATAAATCAGCGCCGGTTTTCCATGCTGATTCCCCCGGCTGACCCATTCATCCAGCAACCTGAAAAAAAATCTGGAAAATGATATAAATATCAGCATCACTCCCCAATAAATGATAAAAACGGCCCGTGAAAAACTTTGGAATCGGTACAAAAACAGCAGCACAAGCATTGCCATCACCGTACCGGCGGTGACCCCTTTAACATAGACGGAGAGATCCCCTAAACGGGGGCCCCACCACAGCCGTTGATAAACCCCAAACCGGTACAAACAGAATATCTGACAGGCAAACATAATGGGCAACGATTTTAGAAAAAAATCAAAATTCACGCCCACCCCACCACCGAACCGCAACAGATAAGATGCATAATAAGCGACTGTTATTAAAGTCAAATCCATCAGAATTGAAAAAAGTGTCCGCCCATAACCGGCTTCCATCATCATCGGAAACACTGTTCCGGTCCGCTTTTCAGTAGAATCCGGGACCTGAGAATAAACCTCAACATTTGCCAGGTAAATCCAGAACAGCAACACAAGAATCAGATAAAGTGCTATGATCACAACGCTTATCCCAAAATCCAGGGGATAAATGCACAGGGCAAGCAATCCGGAGGATGCGGCAAAAAAATACAAAACAATCACCGCTTTTCGTTCTGAAAATCCGACGGCAACCATCCGGTGGGAGGAATGGTCACGGCCTCCCTGAAAAACTGAGCGGGAAAACAGCTTTCGCATAAAACTGACAAATGTGGTATCTAAAATCGGTATAAAAAGAATCAGGCATGGTATTGCGATAATGGAAAGCTGGTTAAAAAACGGAACGGCCTGCACATCCGATGGGTGTTCAATGACCGTCAAACATGCCAGCATAAACCCGATAAACAGACTACCGGCGTCTCCCATAAAAATGGAGGCCGGGTTAAAATTGTAAAATAAAAATCCCAGCAAACTGCCAATATAAGCAGCGAGTATTAACAGAACCGGCGCCGCCAAAGAAGGAGATCCCGGTATAACCGTCAGCCAGAGAAAAAGAAAAATTCCTGAAATACAGGCAATTCCGGCCGACAGGCCATCCATATTATCCAGCAGGTTAAACGCATTGGTGATGCCGACAATCCAGAATATACTGATTAACAAGTTAGCGGTTTTTGACTCAAACCAGCTAAACTGGAATCCGAAAATTACTAAAACAGATGCCGCCACCACCTGGCCGATCAGTTTATACTGCGGATTAATTTCAGAAATGTCATCAAACAACCCCATAAGGAACATGGCTGTTCCCCCCAGAGCCACCGGTAAAAGGGGTTGGATATAATTTTGATACGGGTAAAACACAGCGGATGAAATGAGCCATGCAGCCATTATGCTCAAAAAAATACTGACCCCGCCAAAAAGTCCGGTGGTTTTTTTATGCCACCGATCCGATCGCGGCGTGGCAACATAATGATATTTAACGGCAATATGCCTAACCAGCGGGGTCAGGAAAAGAGATCCCCCAAATGCAATAAAAAACGCAACGCTATAGGCCAAAAACGGGTTCATGGTTACAGGTAATAATCTATGACACTTTGAACAATCGCTTGCAAATCATGACAAGGCTCATAGTCAATCAACCCCCTTAATTTATTGATATCCGGTAATCGTCTCTGCATGTCTTCAAAACCAGGGCCGTAAGCCCTATCATAGGATATATTCTCAATTTCAGAAGCGCTTGCCGTCATTTTTTTCACCATCACGGCAAGTTCCTTGATGGTAATTTCTTCTTCATTTCCGACATTAATTACCTGCCCCACCGCATTGGGTTCTTCCATTAACCTGGTCAACGATTCCACCACATCGGCAATATGTGTAAAACTTCTGGACTGTGAGCCATCGCCATAAACAATAATTGGCTTGCCGATCAAGGCTTTCTGCACAAAATTCGGCAGGACCATGCCATATTGTCCGGTCTGCCGTGGCCCTACCGTGTTAAACAGCCGTACAATAATCACCGGCAACCGTTTTTCCTCATAATAGGCCAATGCCAGGAACTCGTCAAATGCCTTTGAACAGGCATACGCCCATCGCCTTTTGGTCGTTGCCCCCATCAAACGATCGGCATCTTCCTTTAGCGGCGGCGGATTGTTGCCGTTCATGATTTTCCCATAGACTTCACTGGTGGAAGCAATCAACACCTTTTTTTTGTACTTATTGGCAACCGAAAGAACCATCTCGGTTCCTTTGACATTGGTTTCAAGGGTCTCCACCGGACGATTCATGATCAGTTTGACCCCAACAGCAGCGGCCAGATGATAAATCTGGTCACATTTTGAAACCATTTCATCGATCAGGGATTCATTTAAAATCGTATCGACAATCAGTTTAAACCGGCTGTTATTCTGGTGCTGCCTGATATTTTTGATGCTGCCGGTGCTCAGGTCATCTATCGCAAATACCTCGTGCCCATCTTCAATCAGACGGTCAGCAAGATGAGAACCGATAAAACCAGCGCCGCCTGTAATTAATATTTTCATAAACCGGACCTTACGATTCCTTTGACATTTTTTTCTACGGCCTGCTTAAAACTGTCCACCGGCACGCAATTTTTATTTTTTCTCATTTTCCTGCGGCGAATACCATGAAGCGCCAGAAAAAAACAAGCCCGAACCCCCAGCCCCATCATGACAATTCCACGCATCATTCCAAACGGATCCGGATTATACTTTTTAAATAAATAATAAGCGCTTTTATGAAATGCAGCAACAGATTGAATTAAATTACGATCACTGCTTCTTCCAGAGAAATGCATGATGGAAGCCCCCGGATAATAAACCACCTTCCACGCCTTATGGACCATTCGCCGGCACCAGTCCGCATCCTCCCAGTACATAAAAAAATTTTCATCCATCAGCCCGACATCTTCCACCGCTTTTCGCCGTACCATCATACATGCCCCGGATATCCAGTCAACTTTTATGGGGGAATCCCCATTTGCGGTGCTGTTTAAAATATTTTTACGCGTCAGCCGGTTATCAGGAAAAAACTTTGTCATGAATGCATTTCGACCAAACAATGCCGTCATCGGCGTCGGAAACGACCGTGCAGACCCCTGAATAGTACCGTCGCTTTCGTAAATTTTAGGACCTGCGATACCCACATCAGGATTCTTCTCCATGAACGCCAGCATGGATTTAAAAAAGTTCTTATCGACCATGGTGTCGGGGTTCAATAATAATATAGTGGGCGCGTCGGTTTTGGCGATAGCATAGTTAACCGCTTTGGCAAACCCGATATTGATACTATTTTTCGATAGCATCACATGGGAAAATTTTTGTTGTAATACATTTATATTATCTTTTGATGCATTATCGACGACATGCACCTTAACAGCAATATCTCCGCCCAGAGACATATAAATAGAACGCAAACATTTCAACAGGTAATCCGTACTATTGTAATTAACGATAATAATGTCAAGTTTATTCAAAAATACAAACCCTTATCTATTTTTAAACAGTTTACCATGTAACGATTGTACCATAACATACGATATGTTTCCAACTAACTCATTCATAATATTTTGAAATGATTGACAAGTTATTTTTCTCAAACAGTGGTGATGCGTCACCATGAAAAGCTTTTTAACGCGTCAAAAATACCTTTCCTTAAATTAAAAAAGTGTTCTTTTCTTCTTGAACTCAACAATAAAGATGCCATCGTTTTAAAAACAAACCGGTTAAAATCATGAATTTTCCATGCCAATGGCACATACTGACGACGATATAACAAAATGCGATTGCGGGTCATGTAATACGTGCGCAATGGGTCATGAAATCTTACGCGAAAATCAAACAAAGGCAACCGAACCTGACGATTGCCAATACAATGCAACATCACAGCATTTTTTACGCCAAAAAGACAATAATTATTAAATCGGGCGCGAAACGACCATTCTAAATCCACATTGTCAATGAAAAGATCATCTTCCATAAAGCCAATTCGCCTTAATGCATTGAGTGGTATCAGGCATCCGGAAGAAATCAAAAAATCACATTCAATAAACTCATCTTTTGTATTATCCAGTAAATGACGGTTCCGGGGAAGTCTAAACTTTACAAACGGTTCGCGCTCACCGGTGCGCAGATCTTTATGACATGGTCCCACAGCCGCAACAAGGGCTTTTCTGCTCAAATGATGAAAGGCTGATTCAAGCTTACGTCGCAATCCGATTTCAGGTTGACTGTCCTGATCAAACGGCCATACAAAATCATATTCATGATTCACTGCGTATAATGCAACTTGATTGATACCACTCGCAACACCAAAATTTCGAGAATTTTTTATATATTTTACGTTCGGAAAAAACTGTTTTAATAAATCAGAAACCCCTTTTTGGTTTTCAGAATAATTATCCACTAAAACTATCTTATCCGCTTCACGCGCCAATACCTTGATTAACCCTTTCAGTGATTGAATATGAGGATTATATGTTATTATGCCGGAACATACTTTTGGAATTGGTTTCATATACGATCACTTGCTTATTGTACTTTTTAAATTAGCGTTAAACCCAATATTGATGGCTTCGTAAAAAGCTTTTCATGGTAACGTGTCATCACTGTATGAGAAAATAACTTGTCAATCATTTCAAATGTTTATGAATGAGTTATTTGGAAGCCTAAAAATGCCCCTTACT
>CAZQLG010000051.1:0-12299 GCA_964594105.1 uncultured Desulfococcus sp.
GTCGTCTTAAAAAAAGTTATCGTTAATATAAGCTCGTTGCTTTCATATGATGAATATCATGTATTATCAATTTAATTTTTGATAGCTTCGTAAAAAGTCCAAATTTCTTGTTGCGCTGCATCCTTCGTTTCTTCATAGTACGCTAAGTACGAATCATCACTCAGGATTTGCGCGCCTCAAATTTGGATCTTTTTTCTTTGCCATCGAAATCCGATTTTTTACGAGTTTGTCAATTTTTATAGTGACAAAAATCCATCGGGTTTAATCTTGACATTTTTTTTGAAAAAACGGTAAGTAATTTTGATATCTTAAGCAGGTACTTGTTTGTTTTTATGAGGACTGGCAGATAAAAGTAATAGGCTTTAGTCATTGTTTCGGCCAGCACAATGTCATTCCGGCATGTTTTTAGCCGGAATCTATGTTCGGAATAGCACATAACTGGATTCCCGATAGAAATATTCGGGAATGACAAATCTGCTTTAGCCGAAATGATGATCAAGGCCAAGTAATAATATTACTGAAAGTATATCCTTTTTACCTCAGTGCCAATTCGATTTTAATATAGTATGAAGTATAAAGATATAATTAAATCAAAAAGGAAGTTAACATGAACCCGTTAGCCAAAGAACTTAACAAAGTGATTCAAAATGGCAACCCGCACCTCATGGACATGATGTCCGAGATTGGGAAAAACCTGTTTTTTCCCAGGGGGATTTTGTCCCAGAGCGCTGAAGCCAGGGAAAAAGCCCATAAGATTAATGCCACTATTGGAATTGCCAAAGAAGGTAATGCAACCATGGCGCTGCCGTCCGTGATGGCCAATATCTCCGGTCTGCCGGCTGAGCAGTCGTTAACTTACGCGCCGTCATTTGGCATTCCGGGCTTAAGAGCGGTTTGGAAAGAGGCCATTTATGAAAAGAATCCTTCCCTGGCCGGAAAGGAAATCAGCCTTCCGGTGGTTACTAACGGGATTACGCACGGGATAAGCATCTTTGCCGATGTATGGGTGGACCCCGGCGATGTGATCATTTTGCCGGACATGTTTTGGGGTAATTATAATATGATTTTAAATGTCCGAAAGCAGGCGACCCTAACGCATTTTAAGATTTTTACGGAAGCTGGCGGATACAATACCGAGGCCTTTGAAGCAAAGGTCAAGGCAGAAGCGGCAAAAAATGATAAAATTATCGTTTTGTTGAATTTCCCGCAAAATCCTACCGGCTATACCCTTACGGTTGATGAAGCGGATCGGATTGTTCAGATCCTGACGGAAGTGGCGGAATCCGGAACCAATGTGATTGCTGTGGCGGATGATGCCTACTTTGGTCTGTTTTTTGAAGACAATGTATTAAAAGAATCGATTTTTGCCAGGCTTTCAGGAATCCATCCCCGGCTGCTGGCCGTTAAGCTTGATGGCGCGACAAAAGAAAGTTATGTTTGGGGGCTCCGGGTCGGGTTTATCACTTACGGATCTACGATTGATACGGATGCTGAAAAGGTATACGACGCGCTGGTCAGAAAAACCGCCGGCGGGGTTCGTGGCAATATTTCCAATGCCAGTCATTTGAGCCAGTCTATTGTGCTCGAATCAATGAAAAGTGACACGTTTGCTGCTGAAAAAGAAGAAAAATATAAAATTCTTGAAGCGCGTGCCCAAAAAGTGAAAAAGGTCCTGGCAGATCCCAAATATAAGGACGCCTGGGATGTGTATCCGTTTAATTCCGGATATTTTATGTGTATCCGTTTAAAGACGGTCAAAGCGGAAACGTTGCGGGTGCATCTGCTGGATAAATATGGTGTCGGGTTGATCGCTTTGGGCGATACCGACATCCGGGTGGCCTTTTCATGCCTGGAAGAATCAGATGTTCAGATTTTGTTTGATACGGTGCTGCAGGGCATCTCCGATCTGAGCTGATTTTTAAATCCTATCCATAGAAAGTGATGTGTCATGTATGGCAATATTTGATCGTTTTCGGAAATTATTCGAAACATACGCCGAACATATCAGGGCCTTTAATATTGCCCGGGCCGGGAAGTGGAGTGTTGTGTTTGTTCTGATCGGCATCATTGCCGGTTTGGGATCAATCGTATTCCATTATCTGTGTGGGCTTGGCAGTCATTTTTTTATGGACATGATGGCCGGATACCGGCCACCAGCACCTGCCGGTGAACAACATCTTTTTCATCCCACCAGTACCGTTTTTAATCGATGGGTGCTTTTGTTTTTGCCTTCTTTGGGCGGTCTGGTCAGCGGGTTTCTGGTCTATCAGTTTGCACCCGAGGCGGAAGGCCACGGGACCGACGCGGCAATAGATGCATACCACCGAAAAGGTGGGTTTATGCGGGCACGGGTCCCGATTATTAAAACCATTGCCTCTGTGCTTACACTGACTACTGGTGGCTCCGGGGGGCGGGAAGGTCCCATTGCCCAAATTGGCGCGGGTTTCGGATCGTTTCTGGCCACTAAGCTGAACATGTCCGAACGGGAACGTCGGATTATGCTGGCAGCCGGCATCGGTGCCGGTGTCGGCAGTATTTTCAGGGCCCCCCTGGCCGGCGCGCTGTTTGCCTCTGAAGTGTTGTACCGTGATCCGGAATTTGAGTCTGAAGTGATTATTCCAGCCGGGATTTCATCGGTTATTGCATACTGTGTTTTTTGTCTGGTGTTCGGGTGGGGGTCGTTGTTTGAAACGCCCCCGGATATTGTGTTTGAAAATCCCCTGGAACTGGGGCCGTATATTGTGCTGGCGTTTGCGCTGGCTTTCACTGGATTTCTTTACGTTAAATCTTTTTACGGCGTGACCGGGGCCTTTAAGTCCTTACAATTGCCCAATCATATCAAGCCTGCCATCGGCGGGCTCTGCACTGGCATCATCGGTTTTTTCCTTCCCGCCACCCTTGCGTTCGGGTATGGATTTGTGCAGTTGGCCTTGTCCAACGTCTCGCAAATGACAATTACGGCGCTTTTTCTGCTGGCCATTGGAAAAATTTTGACCACGTCCTTTTCCATCGGGTCCGGGGGCAGCGGCGGGGTGTTTGGGCCGTCGATTGTCATCGGTGGCGCTATGGGCGGTGCTGTGGGGAAAATATTTCATAATATTATGCCGGGCATTGTCACTCACCCGGAATCTTTTATTCTGGTCGGCATGGCTGGTTTTTTTACGGCGGTATCCAATACCCCGATTTCCACTATTATATTTGTCAGTGAGATGACCAATTCCTATCAACTTCTGCTACCCAGCCTGTTCGTCTGTTCCATTGCCTATGTAGTGACAACTCCCTGGACGATTTATAAAAAGCAGGTCAAAAACCGGGTGGCGTCGCCCGCCCATGCCGGGGAATTTATGGTGGATATTCTGCAGATGATCAAGGTGCAGGATCTGATTCACCTGGTCAAGAAAGTCGAGAGCATTCCCCAGAACATGCCGTTTATGGAATTTAAACAGTTTTTTTCGCGCACCAAGCAGCATTATTTCCCGGTCATGGATGCAGAAAAAAGAATGATCGGTATTTTTTCCAGTACGGATATCCGGGGGGTTTTATTTTCATCAGAGATTGAACATCTTGTGGTTATGAAGGATATTGCCAAAAGCGAAGTGGTCACCACCACCCTGACAGAAGATTTAAATACGGTACTCCAAAAGTTTACCATAAAAAATATCGATTCCTTGCCCGTGGTCCAGGAAGATGATCTGGGGATTCTGATGGGAATGTTGAGCCGCCGGGATGTGATTGCGTTTTATAACCGGCAGATTCAGCGCTTGAAGGGCAGTTCGGAAACGCCAGTTAATAACTGACGTTCACAAGAAATAAGCCATGGGGTGGGGCTGTGGCACCAGCCAGGTCCCGGTTTTTGGCTTCAAGAATGTGTTTAAATTCTTCCGGAGATGTTTTCAGCAGTCCCACATTCACTAAAGTTCCCATCAGATTTCTCACCATGTACCGCAAAAATCCGTTGGCCGTGATTTCAAAAATAAGATAACCGTTATTCTTTTCAGCAATTTCTGCGCTGATCACCGTCCGGATGGTATGGGCCCGGGGACTTCCCGTGCCTTCAAACGACTTGAAATCATGGGTACCGATGATATGTTCAACTGCCTGCTGCATGGCGGTTACATCCAGTTTCTTTCTGATGTGCCATGCGTATTGGCGGCCAACAGCGATCGGAACTTGGTGGTTAAATATCCGGTATTGGTATGTTTTGATTTTTGCTGAAAACCGGGCATGAAAATTATCATCGACTAATTCGCAGGCGGCAATGACAATATCTTCCGGCAGCAGACTGTTTAGGCCTGCAAAAAAAGCATCGGCCGGGATTTTTGAATTGGTTTTAAAATTGGCCACCTGGCCCAGAGCATGCACCCCGGCATCGGTCCTGCCGGAGCCGGACAAACGGATTTTTTCACGGGTCATGGTGGAGAGGGCGGTTTCGATGGTTTCCTGTATGGTGATATCCTTGGCCTGTATTTGCCAGCCATGATAGGCCGTGCCGTCGTATTCAATGGTCAGTTTAATGTTTTTCATGGAGTTTCCGCAGATGCTTTATAGAATCAATTAATATTTTAAGATTATAGTATTGACAAAAAATGTGGTTCAATTCAATAAATGTTTATATTTAGGTGGAAGGTGGAAGGTGGAAGGTGGAAATACGTAGGCCGGATTAGCGGGCCACCGCGTAATCCGGCATTTGTGGGAGGAGAATGGCAGGAGCACGATGCATCGAGCTGAGTATTAATACCAAATAAAGTAAACCAAACAAATCAGGAGAAAAAATGTGCCAGGGATTTAAGGCAGCCGGAATATCTGCGGAGATCAAGAAAAATAATTTAAAAGACCTGGGATTGATTGTTTCAGACGTTCCGGTAACTGTGGCCGGCGTGTTTACCAGAAACCAGATAAAAGCGGCACCGGTCCTACTGGATATGGAAAGAATTCAATCCGGAATATGCCGGGCGGTGATCGTTAACAGCGGGAATGCCAATTGTTGTACCGGAGAACAGGGCCGAAAAGACGCCATCCGGATGGCAAAGGCTGTGGCGGTGAAACTCGGGGTGCCCGAAGAAATGGTGTTGGTATCATCCACGGGCGTCATCGGCCAGTTTTTGCCGGTTGAAAAAATTGAAGCCGCCGTTCCGGATTTGTTTGACGCATTATCGCCGGATGGATTTGCTGATTTTGCAGAAGCCATTATGACTACAGATACGATTCCCAAAAAGCTTTCACGTAAAGTTGAAGTGGGGGGAAAGTCTTTTTCCATCACCGGTGTTGCCAAGGGTGCGGGCATGATTCGTCCGGACATGGCGACCATGCTGAGCTATGTCTGCACCGATGTAGAAGCCGATTCGGTGACTTTACAAGAGATGCTCTCAGATGCGGTCAACCTGTCATTTAACCGGATCACCATTGACGGGGATACCAGCACCAATGACACGGTGCTTCTCCTGGCCAGCGGAAAGTCCGGGGTGTCGTTAGATGATGGTGACGTCAAAGCGGCGTTTAAAAAGGCCCTGGAAGGGATGCTGATTGATTTGGCCAAGATGGTGGTCAAGGACGGCGAAGGGGTCACCAAACTTGTTGAAATTAAAGTTCACGGTGCGGCATCTGATGATGACGCGCAAAAAATGGCGGACACGGTGTCCCACTCCAACCTGGTTAAAACCGCGTTTTTTGGTGAAGACGCCAATTGGGGAAGAATCATCGGGGCACTGGGACGGGCCGGGGTGGTGTTGAATCCGGCGACCATTGATATTTCGTTTAATGACATCGTGATCGTTAAAAACGGACTTTGGTGTGGTGCCGAGGCGGAAACAGATGCCACTAAAGTCATGAAACTGTCGGAATTTACCGTGTTAATAGACGTGCATCTTGGCATGGGGTCGTCGTCCTGCTGGACCTGTGATTTTTCCATTGATTATGTTAAAATCAACGCGGATTACCGGTCATAAACTTGACGTGACAAAGGGCTGCCATTGTATGGCATCCCTTTGTCACTGTTTATATGTCTTGATTATATATCCTGGCAAACCTGGTATGAGTTAAAAAAATGTTGAATGATATCAACAATTCAAGGTTTTTTATGAATGATTGCCGCAAGGACTATAGCCACCGACTTCCTCCGGAATGGGTGGCCGACATCACCGGAATACGCAAGCCACCAGTCTGCTATCGATGACGATCCTAAAATAGCGGCTGAATTTTCCCCTGATAATTTGAAAGCAGCAAAGCATTGAGTTATGGGGAACCCCATATATTGTGGCGGTCCAATTTTTTCTGTTGTGTCGCAATGCTATTGAATTTTCAATGGTGAGGAGGGTTTTGGCGGTGCGCACTATATCAATTACTTATATTTAATTCACAATTCAAGACCCGGTACCATTTTTCATCTTCAGAAAAACCAAACAAGGCCTTCATTAAACCCGTCCCTATCCAAGTTATGATGGTGCATTCTTATCAATTCGGAGTAGAAAACGCATCTAAGTAATATTGTTGTAACTCATTTGGTACATCATTTATTGTTGAATAAACAACAGACATGATTTTATCAGGTTTTCCTTGAAGACCAATTCTTTCTCCTTCAACGCTAATAAATCCAGGAACAAACTGTTTAAGACTTTCTAAAATAGCTTGAATTTTTTGTTTTGAAACAATTTGTTTGCCGTTTGCCTTGAGCTTCATATTAAGCTTTTGACGAATCCCAGCAATTTCTGGGGCTTCTGTATCTTCTAATTGAAGCTCGTAAACAGTTTCAAGCACCTCTTTTATCGGTCCGATTTCAACTCTTTCATTTTGAATTTTATCAATCCATAGTGTCACATCTAAAGGAGCATAACAATTTTCAAAAAGATCTTTTATTTTCTTCAAGCCAATTTGTTTTGGAACAGAAAGTAACAATAGACGCATCAGGTCTGCAGCCCTCATTACTGTTATTTTTTGTTTATTTGCAGTAACTGAAATATTGCTATCAGACTTATTTGCTCCTTCAAAATCAACAGCAACCACAACTGCAAAATCTGCTTTATAATCATCTTTATGTTTATTCATTGTTGCAAGATGTGTTGTATTTGCTTGTATCTTATTCTTAGTGGTTGATTTCGCATCAAACGTTAATGAATAACTTTCATTTTGTTTACTTGAGCTATATCCCAGTATTGCATCTGCCTTTCCGTCTGGCTTTCCTTTTCCTCCCAATGTCCTTGACTCGAAACCTAAAGCGAGAAAAGCTCTGTGAACAGCTTCCTCTAATCCTGTTGAGTCAGCTAATGAATCTTTCAGCATTTGAGCAACAGCCGGAGCTCCCTCTCTATCAGATAGAGAAAGTTCGCGTAATGTATTATCTCGTTTCCTGATTATATTATTTACATGGGATTCATCTATCCCCAATTCGTAAAGATAAGCCTCGGTGAGGACTTCTGTAACTGCAACAAATTGTAAGGGCAACGTATTTTTATAGGCGTCCATATAGTTAGCAATATACGGATGCAATAAGTTTATCTTAAGCTTACCTGTTGGCAAGTCCAACTTGGCTATAGGGTCAGAAGACTGCAAAATAACCCATTCAATATCCTTGATAATTGTTTCTTCGCCCGTTAAGTCCTGTTTAAGTGTAGCAAGTAATTCATATCTCAAGTCTTCTTGAGGTTTCTCAATTAATAAAGGATTTGTAATTTCTTTGTTGAAAAATTTCTCTGCAAATATATACAGTGGGCGTTTTGATAAAGTTAAAGCTGTTTGGGACAATCTGTAGGAAAGGCTCTGTTCGCGACTTTTTCTGTCTTCTTCTTCAAAATGAAACTTTCGAACCTCATTATTAAATTTCTTTTTTAAATATTCTTTAAGCTGACTTAGTGGCTTTGACTCTTTTATTGATTCTCGAGTAGATGTTAAGTTGTCATCAAGTTCATCTGCATTTACTATTATTCGAGACCGATTAAATGCACCATGTGAGAATGCTTCCATCCCAAGCAAAGGGTCATCGATGTTTACTAACCTTCCCCGAACCATCAAAAAAATACCATGACTCCTTCCAAGGCCTGATGATTTGCTCCCATCAACCAGGGAATCCTCGTAAAGCTCAATTGTTCCATGAACACCTTTTAGATTCTCAAAATCAATAAAACTATTCCCATTTGCTCTACGGGTAGATGCAGAACCATAATTTTCCAACGTTTCATCATCTTGACCTAATACCCATTTTTTTCTTAAGGGTTTTGAAATTTTTGACGATTTAATTTGATTGCCATTATAATAAAGACTAAACCCGGGGTTCAATGGGAGAGCTGTCCGCAATACCCACTTTAGGCGGCCTTCTTTTATTTCTGAAGCCTTTGTCTTAAGGCCAGTGAGTATAGAAAAAGTCCAACTTTCAACTGCATTTTCCCCAAAGAGCTCAAATGGAACCATAGGTTGCCCATGGACTGTTAAAAATGGAGAAAGAGATTTTTCCGCATCATCTTTTGAGATTTCTCTTTCATCAAGTTTTAAGCTTTCATTGCCTTTATGGATTTCATCGTAATTCATTGTTACAGCTAAATAACGTTCTTCCTTTTTACATATGTAAGTTAATCGGCTTGTTAAAATATATGTCGAAAGTTTTCCAATACCGAAACGTCCTATTTGTAGCCTTTTTTTATCTCTTTGAGGGTCTTTCCTTTTTACAGATTCACCAATCTTCCACAGTTCCCTGAACCCTTTTTGGTCCATACTTTCGCCATTATCACATACCCAGATGGTTGCACCATCAACGGTTAAATCAGAAGGGACATAAACGGCCACTCTGTCGGCAAAAGCATCATATGAATTACAAACAAGTTCTTCAAATGCCTTATTTGGGCTAGAATATAGGCCAGCAGAAAACAGTTCTATGATTCGATAACTTATCTTTACATCAATATCATCAATCTTTTTTCCGATATTTTCAATATTATGATGCATCTTTATTTTCTCCCGATCAGGATAAACTCTTCACTATAAACTTTGCGTCCGGACGAATTGGTCGTGAACCTTCCTTTTTTATCTCGATAAGGAGTCAGAATTTTTTTGCTGATTTTTCTTTTAGTTGCCATAATCTCTGAGAAACCAGCACTTTGCATGGATTCGGTTAAATGCTTTGCATTGTCCATTCTGACTCCTTTATATTCAGTGTTGCCGATCACAAAGAGGACCATGCCGCAATCATTTAACATATCATAAGATTTTTTTGCAACTGCTTGCATATCCAAGAAATATTTTGCAACCGAGCGAGCCTTAGATTTATGTTGTGATAATAGTCTTGAAACAATTGCATTTCCGGTATTATTCAGTTCTTTTCTCTTACTTATAAAATCATAATCGTGGTGGAGGCTTCCTATTGATCCTTTACGTAAATCACGATAATCATCCGCATAACCAAGCCATAGAGAAGACAACTGGTGTAAATCTGCATATTCATAAGAAGTAACATATGGAGGACTCGTAACAATCAGATCAACCCTTGGAGTTTCCATTTGTTTATCGAGAAGGCTCCCTGTTTCAATTTTTATTCCCGTACCTCCACAAAGATCGCTTTCTTCATTTGAGGAAATCATGAAGTCACACTGAGATTTAAATACAATAATTGCAGATGCAGGGTTTTTATTTGGATCAACTTGCGGTTTGATTGATTTAGTAAGCCAGACAGAAGTGGCTTTTAGGATGTTTGAGAAAGCGCAAATAAAGAACAACCGGTAAGCACTGCCCTTTGAAGTGACTTCTTCGATAGAATGTTTTAAATGCAATAATTCTGTATACTGTTTCTTCTTATACCAGTATTTCAAGCGCTCATTAGCACTATTATAATTTACTTCAATGACAGATGATTCAAATGCTTCAATAATTTCATTTAGATATTTTTTTAAGCGCCCAGTTTGATATTTACGACTTTTAACTTTAGCAATCATAGTTGCAACAGGATTAATATCACAACCCCAGAATTCAATATTATTTCGCTTCGCTTCAAACGCTGCTGTTCCGCACCCGCAAAAGATGTCTGCTATCGTTTTAATCCCTTGAGCGTTCTGGGCTGCGTAGCCCAAGGCCTTTGTGGTAATAAATGCAGGAAACTTTGCTGGATAGGCGTGTATCCTATGCATTTTAAGTTCTTTTTCTGTTCCTGTATTCCAAAAGGGGTCAATCGGAATTGACTCATAATCTATTTTATCTATTTCAGTTATAGTAATCATGCTCTCCCTTTTAACATGTATGATGTCAAGGTTCAGGGGTCGGTTGGCAATAGGAGGAGGATCACTCCATGATGAAACTGCTTACTATCTTCAAAACAAGTTACACTGTTGACTTTTATTTCAAGACGAACAAAAAAAAATACTCATTCAGTGTTTATTCATATTGAAGGTTATTAAATTATTCAAATATTTTCTGTTTATTTAGTTCTTTTATTGCCCAAACCACAAGGGCGGCATTGTTTTTTTCCGAAAACCTGTCAAGAAGCTCATCGATTTGCTTAACTTATCAGGAGAAAACAGTCTTTATGATTTTTGCCCGCGAATTTTCTTGTGGCTCGGAACATACAAATCACCAAATATTCCTTTTGTCTCTGATTTAATGATAGAGTTTCTGCAATATATAACTTCCAAAAAATAGATTATGGCAGCCTTTACCATGAATAAGGTGTCAATGAGCTCGTTTTCAATATCCTTCAATCCATAATGGTCTATTGGTCCATCCTTGTATTCACCCGTAAAACCAAAATCATGAATAATGCTGAATCGATGAGTTGATGAATTTCGAAGCCTATGCTTCCGTTTTAAATGCGAATGCCCAATGCGAAAATGATCATATATGTCATAAGATAGCTCTGTTAAAGCAATAAGAGACAAGTTTCCTTTATTGATTTCGGTTGATATCTCCTGAGACCATTGGGTAAAAAGGAAGATCTTCTTGCCCGCTTCATTCGTTTTTTGATGAAACCAGGCATTGCGAAAAGATGCCGATTCCATCCGTTTCTTATCAAACATACTTAAAGTTGCGACTGCAATTTTATCTAAAATATCAAATGTTAATTTTTGGGATAGGGTAAGAAGAGATGGCTTTGACCCATATACCGCGTAATCCAAAGTATCATGATAAAAACTGTTTTTAGGCAATTCCTCATTGAAATAGCAGAAAGCAAGCCAGCGAGCTGTCAAGTAATCAGCCTTAATAATGTTAAACATCCCAAAAATATTCGGAACTTTATATTTGTCTATACTTTCTTCAGGTATAAATCCATCTATCACTAAAGAATCACAAATGTCAGGCTCAAATACTTCACGGGGCATAACCGGATTTAAATAAAGTTTTTTTTTAAATATAAATTTTTGGTAAGGTGATAGTTTCACGAGTTTATATTCTGTTTTCTGGGTTGGGATTTTTGCAACCCCGATTTGTTCAAGCTCACTCATCATTGCCTTAAATGCTGTTAATCCTGACAACTTTATGGTACGGGCTTTGCCATTAGAAATGGACTTGAAAAGAGAGGGTATAATAATAGGCAATATTTCCTGATGCACCATTCCCCGCCAATATGCAGACATAACAATTTTAATTATTCCACCGGCAGCGACCCCGTTGGAATTATCATAATCAAGGGCTTTTTCATATTCTCTTTTAGCTTCAATCCATCGCCAGCTTGCGTTCAGCATATTTGCCCGATTATTGTAGGCACTTGAAATTAGATCCCGGTCTTGAATACTCCCTACCACATCCCCGAAGAGCGACTTAGCTGTTAACCTGTCCTTAATCGTGTCAAGAAACCATTGGTAATTGAATTCACCCCCTTCTATGTTATAATTCGCTTGATGCAATGTTGTTAATGATGACAGGGCATTGGCAAGATTATATGAAGTTTGTACCTTTGCTTCATCATGCTTTATAAGACGTTCAAAAATTTCTTTGCCTTGAATAATTGTTTCTTCACATCTTAACTCAGACCCACCATCAACTAAGGTAGCAGCTTTTAATTGAGATATATCAAAATCATCCTCGGGCAATGTCTTCGCATATCCCACTGCTTTTTTAACGCCATTATGCCATAACTTATCCATCCTGGTAGCAATTGTATTATATTCTGACGTTTCCATATATATCCTTAAAGCATAGACACGAAAAAGCTTTGCTTGATCAATCAAAATTTTCAGACATTCATCGGTCCGCCATTTAAGATCATGCGGATTTGTATGACGCATAGGGCGGGACGCATAGGGTCGGGCCTCAGTAATACTTTGAAAAAACGCATAAAAAGACTAAAAATTGGCCATATTTTGGTCTTAATCGATCAATTTTTAAAC
>CAZQLG010000052.1:0-12091 GCA_964594105.1 uncultured Desulfococcus sp.
GAAGGACGTACGGACAGTGGCAGGGTTAAACGCCTGCTGATTCCGATATAAAAAACATTAATTAAAAGCCGGGTTAACTGAAAAGCTGCCCGGTTTTTTTTTGTGGAAAAAATAAAAAGCGGGACAATAGCGGGACAAACTCCAAAAACAAAAAAGGCGACCTTAAAAAAGTCGCCTTCGTTGTTAATTTTATTTGGTGGAGCTGAGGAGGATCGAACTCCTGACCTCATGACTGCCAGTCATGCGCTCTCCCAGCTGAGCTACAGCCCCATGTAATGGAAACACAAACTAATAAAATGAAATTTTGATGTCAATAAATATTTTCCCCAAAATTTTGCGCATGGCCTTTAAATTTTTCATTTAAAGCTGATTTTACACTGATAAATGGCCGCCAATCAATGATATTTTATTGACAAGTTAAGCACTTAATAATAAGAACATACCACTTATTACGCGATGTTCTCTTTATTCAAATTCTAACAATTCAGAAAGATTAAGTTCTTTCTAATTATAAAATCATATCCAAGATTTCAAAGGGGAATTCAATGCTGAATACAATGCGAGAAAATGCCGGTTCCTGGATTATCAAAGTCCTTCTGTTTGTTATTGTTCTGGCGTTTGTCTTTATGGGCGCAGGCTCTTTCAGTGCCCGGCGGTCGTCAAAAGTGGCAACCGTCAATGGTGATGCGATTACCGTTAGCCAGTACCAGCAGGCTTATTACAATGTACTTGAGAATCTTCGTGCCCAGTTCGGGAACCGTTTAAACGATGATATGATCAAAATGTTCAATGTAAAACAACAGGCCATAGACGGACTGATTAATACAACGCTGCTGCGTCAGGCAGCTGAAAAAAATGGTTTAAGAGTTCCGGATACAGAACTTGCAGAATCAATCACGCGAATCCCGGCATTTCAAAATAACGGCGTATTTGACAAACAGCGCTATAAAATGCTTCTTGGCCAGAACCGATTAACGCCGGAATCTTTTGAAACGATGCAAAAAGAAACCATATTGATGGACCGGCTGCGTTCAGTGGTAACCAAAAATGCAAAAGTTTCTGAACTTGAAATCCAGCAATGGTATAACTGGGAGAATACGTCCATTGACATTGCCTATGCAGCTTTTAAACCTGAAACCGTTAAGGACGTTGAAATAACCGACCAGATGCTCGATGAATATTACAACGCTCATAAAGAAAAATACAAAACCCAGCCACAAATCCAGGCCCGGTATGTCAAATTTGATCCGGAATCCTACAGAATGGATGCCGTCATCACAGATGAAGAAATCCAGCAATATTTCACGGAACAGCAGGATGAATTTATATTACCGGAAACCGTTTCCGCACGCCACATTCTTTTTAAGGTTGCAGAAAATGCGGATGACAAAACAGTAGAAGATGCCCGGTTAAAAGCAGAAGACGTTATGGAAAAAGCAAAGTCAGGAAAAGAAGATTTTGCCGAACTGGCGAGAACGTATTCTGAAGGCCCATCCAAAGGTAACGGCGGCCAGCTCGGCGATTTTAAAAAGGAAGCAATGGTCAAACCGTTTTCAGATGCGGCTTTTTCAATGGCCATCGGCGATATCAGCGCGCCGGTCAGGACCCAGTTTGGATGGCATATTATCAAAGTGGAAGCGCATAACCAGGCATCCACCATGTCTCTGGAAGAAGCCACGCCGCAAGTAACAAAAAAACTGACGGATCGAAAAATTAAAAATATCGCTTACGATGCAGCATTATCTCTCTATGACATTACCTTTGACGGAGAAGAATTTATAAAAAATGCCAAAGACAGCGGCCTTGAGCTGGTCACCACTGAATTTTTCCCAATGCAAAAAGGGCCAAAAGGTATTGGCAACGCGTCCGCATTTGCAGATACCGCATTCAAACTGCCAATGATGGAACTCAGTGATATCACTGAAATCGGCGAATCATACTATCTGATTCAGATCATTAACAAAGAACCGGAAGCAATACCCGCGTTTGACAAAGTTAAAGAGGAAGTAACCAAAGATACAAAGCAGGCGCAGCAAAAAATAGCGGCAAAAGAAGCGGCAAAAAAATTCCTTGAAAAAGCCAAAGCTGTCGGCTCGATTACCGCAGCAGCTGAAGAAAACACTTCTATTACAATCAAAACAACCGGCCAGATGAACCGGAGCGACGCTGTGCCGGGCATTGGCAATGACAAAAAACTGATGACAGCCGCATTTAAACTAAGCAAAAGCAATAAGTTGTCTGAAGATGTCGTTGCGGCTGAAACCGGATTATATGTTATCGAGTTAAAAGATAAAAAACGCCCATTAAAACAGGGTCTCGACATTACAAAAAGCGACATCCATGACCGGATGTTATCACAAAAACAATCAGCACTTTATAGTTCATGGCTCACCAATCTACGTGACAATAGTGAGGTTACGATTTCCGATGAATTTATAAATAATTAAAATTACAATATTTTTTAATTAAAAAATGCCCGCACAGAAATAAAATTAAATTATTAAAACATCATTATTACTAAAACCTTTTACAAAAACACTAATTAATGATATTGAATAGTTAGTTTTAATATTAAAACACCGCCCGTTTCAAACAAACAAAAAATTTGATAATTTTTTAAAATACGGATAAACGAAAAAGGTCAAATGGGCGATAAAAAAAGAAAAGAAAAAAAAAAGCAGGTTGATCCGGCCGTTGAAATAATCGTCAAACGCTGTCCGGAATGCTTTGTCAGCCTCCCCTTAAATGCCAAAGAATGCTTTTCCTGCCATGCAAAAATTGGCCGTACGGACAAACACGGCAAGGCAAAAAAAAACGTTAACTGGGTCTCCTATATTATCTGCATTCTATCCTGGACAGTATTTTTTGTGTATATTAAATGGGCCTTTCAGTTTTAAAGGCCCATCCCCTTCTGCCATCCGGATTATTTTGACAACATCGCCCGCATCATATCTGCGGTATTCTCCACATGCGATGCAATGCATCAAATGGTGATGTAATAACGGTGACGGCTTCGTAAAAAGCTTTTCATGGTGACGCATCCCCACTGTATGCAAAAATAACTTATCAATTATTTCAGGATATTATGGATGAGTTATTTTGAAGAAGAAGTCCAAATTCTGTGTTGCGCTGCATTCCTCCAAAATAGTATGCAACGCCGTGAACGGTTACATTTTTTTATATGGTTATCATAAACCACGAATGTATCGCAATCACACGCGACATCATTTGTAGCGGTATTACCATAGGGTCAAAACACCATCAAAGTAAATTCCGGTTGCTAAATCAGGCATTGCGACTTATCTTATCTAAACTTAAGTTGAGGCTAAAATAAACATTCTCGCTACAATTTTTTATAAAACCGCCCATTCAGGATAAAATTTCAATGAAACGAATTGCTTATCAAAATCTATCGATCTGTATATTTCTACTCGTTATATTCACCGGTTGCAGTGCATTATTTCAAAACCCGTTATCTGAGACCACCACTGAAGCCCAACAGAAAATTTCCGATATCTCGTCTCAGGAGACAATATTTAATCCTACCCAATACTGGGCTCATGCGGACAGTGACCTGAAACCGGACCCGAACGTTATTTTCAAAGAGCTACCCAACGGATTCAGATATATTTTAATGAACAACAGCCGTCCGGAAAACCGGATCAGCATGCATCTGTTTATCCAGGCGGGTTCCATGCTTGAAAAAGAAAATGAACGGGGAGTCGCCCACTTTCTGGAGCATCTGCTCTTTAACGGTTCTGAAAATTTTCCTCCCGGCGAACTGGTAAAATATTTTCAGAGTATCGGTATGAAATTCGGTGCCGATGCCAATGCGCACACTGGTTTTTACAGTACTGTATACGACATCGATCTGCCCGGAGGAGATAAAAAAAGCATGGAAACGGGCTTTCTGGTGATCAAAGATTATGCGGCCGGTGCGTTGATTCTTGAAGAAGAAGTGGATAAAGAACGACCAATCATCCTTGCTGAAAAAAGAACCCGGGACTCTGTTGACTTTCGAACATTTGAGGAGACATTCAAGTTCGAACTTCCGGATGCCCTGCTTTCCAACCGCCTTCCCATTGGAACAGAAGAAGTAATCCAGCATGCCAACCGGCATCTGCTTAAATCTTTTTACGATACCTGGTACCGCCCCGAACGAATGATCCTGATCATGGCAGGTGATTTTGATATACAGGTCGCGGAACCTTTGATTATGGAAAAATTCGCAGACCTGTCACCACGGGCACCGGTGTCGGAATATCAAAACCCCGGGAGCATCCATCATTCCGGCTTAAAAACATTTTACCACTTTGAACCGGAAGCTGGCAGCACCAGTATTTCCATTGAAACACTATCCAAAGAAATAGCCCCGCCGGATTCACTGGAGCAGCAAAAGATTAAGCTCCGATCTGCCATGGCCAATCATATCATCAATAAACGATTGTCGGAAATGTTAAACGACCCGGATACACCGTTTACCCATGCGATGATCAGTTCAGGCAATTACTTAAACTATCTTCAGGGAGCAGACATCAATGCCGACTGCGCCCCTGAAAACTGGGGCAATACGCTGAGATCCATTGAACAAACCCTGCGAAAAGCGCTAACCTATGGATTTACTGAATCTGAAATCGATTTGGCAAAAAAAGCGTATACCGCCCAACTGGATAAGGCTGTCAAAACCTCATCAACGAGGGAAAGCCGGCATCTGGCAAGACAAATTATGCACAGTTTAAGTGCCAGACAGGTCCTCCAATCCCCTGACCAGCTAAAAACCATAAAAGCGCCGATGATTGCATCCATTACCCCGGAAAAACTGAACCAGGCATTTCAGAATAACTGGAATACCGACAATCGATTAATCATTGTCACCGGAAACATCAACCTGAACAATCAGACCAAACCACCGGAAAACAAAATACTTAACATGTACACGGATAGCATGGCAATCCCGGTGAAAGCACCTGAAGAAAAAAAACAGGTTGAATTCCCCTACCTCCCGGTACCGGTTCAAAAAGGTAAAATTATCAGCCGGAAAGATATCTCGGACCTGGGGATCATTCACGTGGAATTTGAAAACGGTGTGCACTTAAATATCAAACCCACGGACTTTAAGGCCAACCAGGTAAGAGCCGCGCTGATTTTCGGAAACGGGGAAAAAGAAGAACCAGAAAACAATCCCGGCCTGGCGGCCCTCAGCCAAAAAGTGGTCCAGTTAAGCGGCCTAGGTCGGTTTACCCGGGATGAACTGGAACGCGCGCTGACCGGCAAAAATACCCATGTTGCCTTCCAGGTGGCCGAAGACCATTTTGCCCTTGCCGGTAATTCAGTCACCGATGAAATCCCCCTGCTGTTTCAGCTCTACTATGCATATATCAATGATCCGGGATTTAGAGAAGATGCGTATTCCCTGGCCCTTGCCCAGTATGCTCAGGACTATGAGTCCCTCAGGCATTCCATCAACGGTGGCATGGCTTTCGAAGGCTCCCGGTTTTTAGCCGGCGGCGACACCCGGTTCGGGCTTCCAGACTTTAATACATTTAAAAACAATTCCCTCGAAGATATCCGGCACTGGCTCTCCCCGGCACTGGCAAATGCGCCCCTTGAAATTTCCATAGTGGGGGACCTGGACCCGGAATCGGTCATTGACCTGGCCGCCACCTACTTGGGCAGCCTGCCGCCCAGATTCGAGAATCCCGTCGCCAATAATGACCGGCATCCGACATTTCCGGTCGGTGAATCATTAACCATTTCCGTACCAACCGTCATACCCAAAGGCCTGGTGACCCTGGCGTACCTGACGGATGATTACAAAGATATTCACCAAAACAGACGACTGTCCGTACTGGCGGAAGTCATTAGTGACCGAATGCGGATCAGTATCAGAGAAGAAATGGGGGCCAGCTATTCCTCCTATGCGTATAACGCCCCAAGCCGGGCCTATGAAGACTTCGGCCTGTTAAATGCAGTGGTCCAGGTAGCCCCTGACAACACCAATAAAGTCATACAGGCGATTACCCACATTACCGGCACGCTTGCGGCCAAAGGCATTCAGAATGATGAATTAGACCGAGCGGTTAAACCCATTCTTGCGACCATTAAAGAACGGGTCAGGACAAACACCTACTGGCTGAACAGTGTTTTAAAAAGAGCCAGCCGCTATCCGGCCCAGATAGACTGGTGCCGGTCTTTTCAGGAAGATTACGCTGCCATCACCGATCAGGATGTCAATACTCTGGCTCAAAAATTCCTTACCAATTCTAACGCCGCAACGGTTGTGATCATCCCGGAGGCAAATGCTCAAAAAACCAAACCCCCGAACACCAATACGCCGGCCACCAGTGGTAAAACGCGCAAACCGCCGATCACGGATTCCGACACTTCAGGAAAATAATACCATATCAATGAGACGGTTTACACCATAAGGATTAACTATTCGGATGAAATCAGCCCGCGGCAAAAAGGAAATCAAACAGATCCGGGAAAAAATTCTGGAAAGTGCCTTGGATATTATTGTGGTTAAAGGGCTTGACGGGCTGACCATGAGAAACCTTGCCCAAAAAACCGGCATGACAGCGCCCAATTTATATAATTATTTTTCAAATAAGGATGAAATTTATATTCATATCGTCATCCGGGGGTTTGAAATGCTCTACACCGACCTCAAGGCCGCCTGCGATCTTCATGAAGATAAAACCAGCCGCTTGAGGGGCATGATTGATACCTACATGGCTTTCGGCATAAATAAACCCCGGTATTATGACATCATGTTCACCCGCCCCACCCCCAAATACAATGACTACATCGGAACGCCCCTGGAAAAAATTTCTGAAATCGAATATAAGATTTCAATGGATATTGCGGCCCTTGCCTTAAAAATCGCCTCTGATGTGATCGGGCCGTCAGCAGGCGATGAATTGCTCTCCCAACGACTGGTCCAGATATGGAGCCTGCTACACGGAATGATCACCTTAAACAACAGCCACGTGATGGGTTATGTCGCCCAGTCAGCAGACAGCGTGTATCAAAAAATAATTGATGAGTTTATTGAATCGCTGAAGACGTCATCATAGTGAACACTCGAACACCACCCGGTTTCCGGGCTGTCATTGCGAGGCGTGAGGAACGAACAACGAAGCAATCCCCCCGTTATGGAGAGATTGCTTCGGTCGTGACCGTCCCTGCGACGCCAGCGGCGGGGCTCGCAATGACAAAAACCTAATCAGCAGCCGTTTTGTTAATATACTGAAGATATCCAATCATAAGCAAAAAAATTTCTTGACATCTTTTCATATTCTGAACTAAGTTAAATTTAACAATGTTAAATTTACTTTGTACTCATATTCCATGAAAGGAAAATCAAAATGGCAAAAGTAATCATTCTCGGCGGATGCGGCGCGGTGGGCAGCGTGGCAGTTAAAACCCTGGCCGCACAGGATATTTTTTCACAAATTATTATCGGTGATATGAACCAGCAACGCGCCGATACCATCATATCCGAAAACCAACAAAACAATATTTCATTTATAAAAGTCAATGCCGAAGACCCGCAAAGTATCCAAAGCGCCATTAGCGGATGCGATCTGGTCATGAACTGCATCGGCCCTTTTTATAAAACCGTTAAAATCATTTTAGAACAGGTTATGGCGGCAAAAATAAACTATGTGGATGTGTGTGATGACGTGGATGTGACCCTTGAGATTTTTGACTGGCATGAAAAAGCAAAAACCGCCGGGATCACCGCCTTAATCGGCATGGGCAGTTCTCCGGGGGCCACCAACCTGCTGGCCAAATTTGCCGCCGACCACCTGCTGGATGAAACAGCGGCCATTGATATCTTTCATGCCCATGGCGGGGAACCCTTTGAAGGCGAAGGGGTCATCGGCCATCGGTTTCACTGCATGAACATTGACATTCCCATGTTTTTGGACGGCCAGCTTCAATATGTAAAATTCTTTGAAAAAGACGGAAAAGCCTTAAGAAGAAAATTTGACTTTCCAGCCATTGGCAATGATATCAACGTATACCCTTACCCCCACCCGGAACAGGTGACCATCCCGAAATACATCCCGCTTAAACAGGTCACCAACCGGGGAGCCGTGCTGCCGGATGAATATTACACCCTGACCAAAAACGTTTGCAAAGCCGGTCTTGCCAGCCGGGAACCGGTGAATGTCAATGGACAAATGATAACGCCCTATGACTTTGCCATGGCCTATATCATCCGGGAACGGGAACGGATTTTAAAAGAAACCAATTTTGGTCAACAGCGAGGCTGCTGTACAGTGGTAGCAAAAGGCAAAAAGAACGGGCAATACGAAGAATACCGCTTTCATATGGCATCCCAAAGCGAAGCATTAGGAGAAGGCACAGGTATCCCGGCTGCCATGGGCGCCATCCTCATGCAGCAGGGAAAGATCACGAAAAAAGGGGTGCTGCCGCCGGAAGGATGCGTGAACCCGGTCGACTTTATTGACCTGATCTCCAAAGTCATGGGCCTTGATAAAAAGAACAAGGACAGTCACAAAGAATTTGGCGGGATTTTAGTTCAAAGAATTGATGCAAACGGTAATATTGAAATCATCGATATCTGATATATATGCATCGGGCTTTATGGCCATGTAATTTTTTTTACCACAGAGTGCACAGAGGACACAGAGAGAATGATCTGTTTCGAACCGCTTTTCTCTGTGCTCTCCGTGTTCTCAGTGGTTACTATCACTTTTAAAATATGATAAAAATGACTGATCAAAAAAAAAACATCCTTGCGATAGACCACGGAACCTCCGGCATCAAGGCGGCCATTGTTTCCATACACGGCCAGGTGGTCGATTCTGAGTATGAAAAAACCGATATTCATTTTATTCCCGGCGGCGGTGCGGAACAGGACCCGAATGACTGGTGGCAGGCCCTGGTAAAAGCCTGTACCCGGCTGATAGCTAAAAAATCGGTTGACCCGAAAGACATCACGGCAATTGCCGTTTCCAGCACATTCTCCACTACCGTGGCGGTGGACAAAAACGGCGATCACCTGATGAATGCCGTGACCTGGATGGATTCGCGGGGCGCCCCCTATGTAAAAAAGATTGTCGGCGGATTTCCCAGCGTTGAGGGATACGGGGTTTTCCGGATTATGCGCTGGATTCCCAAAACCGGCGGCGGCCCCACGCTTTCCGGAAAGGATGATATCGCCCATGTACTGCTGATCAAAAATAAATTCCCCGAAATTTATAAAAAAACCCACATGTTTTTACCCAGCAAGGATTACCTGAACCTGAAACTCACCGGAAAATTTGCCGCATCCTATGACTCCATGCAGCTTTTCTGGGTATCGGATATCAGAGACATCCATAACATCACCTATGATAAAAAACTGCTTTCTCTTCTGGATATTTCGCCTGCAAAACTGCCACCCATGGATAAATCGACGGCAATTCTCGGGACTGTACGCAAAGAAATAGCAGATAAAATAGGCATCTCACAAGATGTAAAAGTGGTAATGTGTTCCCCGGACCACCAGACGGCATGCATCGGTTCCGGCGCGGTCAACGATTTTGCCGGGCACCTTTACATCGGCACATCCTCCTGGATCCAGGCGGTAATCCCGTTTAAAAAAACCGATGTCTTTCATTCCATTGCCTCTTTTCCCACAGCCATTCCCGGTAAATATCAGTCTGTGAACGAACAGGACATGGCCGGCGGATGCCTGAGTCATTTGTTCGATAACCTCCTGTTTTATGATAACCCGCTTAAATCCGGCACTCAAATCGATCCCTACAAACATATTGATACCATTGCCGGCGGCGTCCCGGCCGGCAGCCACAAGCTGATTTTCCTGCCATGGCTCAACGGTGAACGGACCCCGGTGGATGACACCACTTTGCGGGGCGGTTTTTTCAACATGTCCAAAACCACAAACCAGGATCACATGATCCGGGCGGTGATGGAAGGGGTGGCTTTCAATACCCGGTGGAGTTTAAAATATGTCGAACGATTTATAAAACGAAAAATGAACCCGATTCATTTTATCGGCGGCGGTGCCCAGTCCGATGTGTGGTGCCAGATTTTTGCCGATGTATTAAACCGGGACATTTGCCAGGTGGAAAACCCGAGGCAGGCGAATGCCCGGGGGGCGGCTTTCATTGCGTCTGTGGGTCTCGGGTATATCACATTTGATGACATCCCCCGATTAACAAAAATCCGCAAAACCTTTCTCCCAAACCCGGACAACCGTAAAATTTATGATGAACTCTACGATGTCTTTATCCGGCTGTATCGAAAAAATAAATCATTATACCGGCGGCTGAATAGTTTATAATACCCATTTCTCATTATCTCACTATTCTCATGGACAAATCGTCAATCGATATTATTTTTTATTAACACTTTTACCCAGATAAACCGGAAAAGTTAAAAGTGAACTAAAGGATGTATGCAGATGGCCCTGTCCGTTGTCGATTTATATAGAGATATTCTGCCGAAAACCAATTGCAAGGACTGCGGGTTCCCCACCTGCATGGCCTTTGCCAGCATGGTGGTGTCTGAAAAACTGCCCATTAAAAACTGCCCGTATCTGACAGAAGAAGTGGTCAAAGCCTGTGAAAAAGAACTGGCCGAACAATATGCTGCCGGTAAGTGGCTGAGAAGAGACATGAAAACGGATGCGCTGAAATGGGCAAAAGAAAAGTCCGCCTCCATGAAAATTGAGGACCTGCCGGACAGAATCGGTGGTCAACTGATTGAAATAGACAAAAAACCGGCCCTGGAACTCCCCTATTTCAATGACCACATCATCATCACCCCGGATCGGATCATGCATAAAGACGGCTCTGCCATGACACGCTATGAGCAGGTATTTATATATATTCACATGGCCCAGGGCGGTAGTGCGCAACCCACAGGCAAATGGCAGAATCTTGTTGAAATCCCCAACACGGTTTCCAAAATAAAATCCATGGTCGATCACGTGGAAAAACCACTGATTGAAAAATTCCAGGGCAATACCAAAGCCCTGACACAGGCGGCATTGAAAATCGGCGGCAGTAATAAACACGACAAATACCCCACCAGTGATGTGGCCATGTTGTTTTCCCCCCTGCCCCGGGTGCCGGTCATGCTGATGTTCTGGGACGGGGATGACGCCGACGGATTTGGCGCGGAAGCCAAACTGTCGTTTGACGACACCATCACCCAACACCTGGACATTGAGTCCATCATGTTTTTAAGTGAGCGCCTCCGGGAACGGCTGTGTGAATACAAGCACTAATATGTTCCTAAAAGGCGTTTGACAATCCCCACCCGCTTTTATCTGCCGCAGCATTTTTTATACTTTTTCCCGCTGTTACAGGGGCAGGGATCATTTCGGCCGATTTTAGGGCTGGTTCTTACGAACTGCTTTGGGGGGACAGCGACACCATCTGTAAAATACCAGGTGTCGTCATGCTTAATAAACGAAGCACGCTCATGATGTCTGTTTTTTTCACCTTTGGCGGTGTAATATGCTATAAATTCAACGGTTCCGCTCGCATCATCTTTTCCACCATTTTCGGTGTTTACAATTTCCAGGCCTTCCCAAATGGAATTGGCGGCCCAGTCACGGGTCTGATCGTCGTTATGGTCTTTGCGGTGGTCCGGGTGGAGGGATTTAAGCAAAAAATCCGTCTCCACTTTTGCATAAGCACTGAATCTTGCCCGCATGAGCTGTTCAGCTGTTTCAGCCGATATTTTGCCTTTAATTACCGGTTCACAACAATCTGCATAGATAATGTCGGACCCGCAGGGACATTTATTCATGAAAAATCCTTAATTATATTATAAAATAATAAAACAAAACGACATCCATCTTTGATGTTAAACGCTTACCGTTTCACCTGTAATCATTCTTTTACGGTTTATACGGACTTGGATATGGAATCAAGCCTGATTTTGATGGCTGCCCCAAAAGTCCAATTTCTATTTTTGTTTTGAGTTGCGCTGCATCCTTTGTTTCTTCATAGTACGAACCATTACTCATGATTTGCGCCTTGCCAATTTTTTATGAGACTGGTGAAATTTTTTTCTTTGCCATCGACATTCGACTTCTTCTTCT
>CAZQLG010000053.1:0-3785 GCA_964594105.1 uncultured Desulfococcus sp.
ATCAGTATAGAATGTTGCATTGATTCCGTATCGGGTTAAAGCAGAAGCCGCCTTTTGGGCTGATTTTTTAGTTGTTCCCAAAACCGATATGACACTCGCCCCGTTTTTTTGAAAATACTTTCCGATGTATTGCCCGATGCCGTTTCTGTTTCTGCCAGCCCCTATTATCGCAGTTCTCATTATATCTTTATTTTTAATTTTCAAAAAAAAGTTAATCGCTGTTTGAATTTTTATTACTGGCGGCCAATGGAACTGTTGATCGATTCCATTATGTCGGCGGGTGTAATTTTTTTCAGACAATTTAAATGGCCGAAAGGGCATTCCCTTTTAAAACAGGGTGCGCAGTCGAGCGCTAAGTAGTGTGTTGTTTTCCGGTCTGTAAGAGGCGGTGTATAGTCCGGAGACGTCGCCCCATAGATAACCACAACATGCACCCCAACGGCGGCAGCAACATGCATCAGACCGGAATCATTCGTTACTGCAATTTTTGATAGACTGATAAGGTCAATCGCATCTCCCATCGATGTTTGACCTATTAAATTAAATATATACAAATCATTTTCACCGGCAATCACGCTTCCGTATGACTTGTCCTGAGGCCCGCCAAGAATCCAGACCTGATATCCGGATGCCACAAGTTTTAACGCCAGCGTTCTAAAATATTCGAGCGGCCACTGCTTGGCAGGGCCATACTCGGCACCCGGGAAAAAAGTGACGATCGGTCGGTTCAGGTCAAGATTAAGATCGTCCACAACCCGTTGCCGATTGGTTGTATCGATGCGCAATACTGGTGGAGGAATTGAGTTTGGCGGTTGTTCTGCGTCTTTAGGGCAACCAAGGGCCACCTGGCGTTGTACAGTCATGGTGAGTCTGGTTTTGTCCAGTTTGCGCGGATCATTTATCAGGATATACCTTGCCTCCCCTTTATATCCTGTTCGAATCGGTATGCGGGCAAAAAAAGGAACCAGGGCCGGTTTAACCGATCTCGGGGTAATGATTGCCCAGTCGTACTTGCTTTCGGACAATTGACGGCCGATTTTAAATCGTTTTTTCAGGCCCAGTTCACCGTGGTCGATTGGCAATTCAATGGCCCGGTTGATCTCCGGCATTCGTGAAAGAAGAGATAATGACCACGAAGGCGCGAGCACATCGACAATTCCATCGGGAAACCGTTTTTTCAGTGTTATGAATAAACTCTGGGCCATGACCATATCACCCACCCAGGAAGGACCGCAAACCAATATTTTCATCGTATCTATGTCACGGAATAATTAAGAGGTAGAAATTTGTTTGTTTACATACCTTATATCTAAACCAGCTGCTTTTAAAAATTTTTAAGCAGAAAACCCTAAAAAAAATGCACACCAATAACATCTATATATTGAATCTGTATAAATATAGTCATATACAGACACAAACGTCAAATATAATATTACAGGTAAAATAAGAAAATTCTAATTTAATTTTAACCTTTTTCTAATCATTAACACGCTATATTTGAACCGTGATTATGTAGCTTAGATTGATTAGAAATTTCCTTATCAGTAATCTTTAATTTTTTAAGACAAAGAAAATTTTAATTTTTTTGACAAAGACTTGACAAAAATATGGTGGTGATTAATCTAATTTGCAAAAATTGACTAACCGATAGGTTGTTTTCGCGTTTACGGGTCAGATATTAATAATAATTCAAAGTCAATTAAAATTTTCTTTGGTAGTGAATAAACCATTCAGATTTCAAATAAGGAGTGAACACCATGGCAGTTGACGTGAAACAGATTGGCGAACGGGTTGAAAAAGAAAGCGCTGTCATCAATCAAATCAGGACCGAGATGCATAAAATAATTGTGGGGCAGGAAAAGCTCATTGATGGCCTGCTGCTGTCACTTTTATGTAATAACCACGCATTGATTGAGGGTGTCCCCGGTTTAGCGAAAACATTATCTGTCACGACACTTGCCAGTATGATCCAGGCAACCTTTAAACGAATCCAGTTCACCCCGGACCTGCTGCCGGCGGATGTTGTCGGGACCCTTATTTACAATCCTAAAACTGGTAATTTTAAAACTAAAAAAGGACCCATTTTTGCCAATATTGTGCTGGCTGATGAAATCAATCGCGCGCCGGCAAAGGTTCAGAGCGCTCTTTTGGAAGCCATGCAGGAACGTCAGGTAACTATTGGCGATGAAAGTTTTAAGTTAGAAGACCCGTTTCTGGTGATGGCCACGCAGAACCCCATTGAACAGGAAGGGACTTATCCGTTGCCTGAGGCACAAGTGGACCGGTTCATGTTTAAACTTAAAATCACCTATCCCACTAAACACGACGAGCATGAAATACTGAAAAGAATGGCCCGATCCGCGCCGGCATTGGATGTCAACCCGATAATTTCACCGGAAGATATTAAACGGCTAAGAGCCCTTGCCGATGAAATTTATATGGATGAAAAAATTGAAGAATATATCGTTAATATCGTGGAAGCGACACGTAAACCTGAAAACTACAAACTTGATATCAGCCAGCTGATTCGATATGGTGCTTCCCCGCGTGCAACCATATTCCTTGCCATGGCATCTAAAGCCAATGCGCTGATTGAGGGTCGTGGATATGTGACGCCACAGGATGTTAAGACTATTGCCTTAAACGTGTTACGGCACCGGGTAATTATTACTTATGAAGCAGAAGCAGAAGAAAAAACATCTGAAGATATTATCGAACAGATCCTCGAAACGGTTGATGTTCCATGATCCCAAAAGAGCTTGCTAAAAAAATACGTTACATTCAGATCTATACCAGCAAAGCGGTTAACGATTCCCTTGCCGGAGAATATGAAAGTGTATTCAAGGGCAGAGGTATGGAATTTGACCAGGTGCGGCAATATTATATCGGCGATGATATCCGTTCCATAGACTGGAATGTTACCGCCCGTACCGGGGAACCCCATGTTAAACTTTTTGTGGAAGAACGTGAACTGACGGTTATTTTTTTGGTGGATCTCTCCGCATCCGGATCATTCGGCAGCACTCGAAAAATCAAGAATGATGTGGCCGCAGAACTTTGCGCGTTACTCGCGTTTTCAGCAATCAAAAATAATGATAAAGTTGGACTGATTGTTTTTACTGATCAGATTGAAATGTTTATCCCCCCGGCAAAAGGCACGACGCATGTACTCCGATTAATCAGAGAACTTCTCGGATTTAAACCCAAACAGACGAAGACCAGCATCTCCGCCGGCATCGAATACATGGGGCGTATCATTACCAAGCGGAGTGTCGTGTTTTTAATTTCTGATTTTTTGGAAGAAGGATACGAAAAACAATTACGCGTTCTTGGCAAAAAGCATGATCTTATCGCTGTGTCCATCACTGACCCCAGGGAAATTAAACTCCCCAATGTTGGCCTGATAGAACTTGAAGACGCAGAAACCGGAGAATTGATTCTTATTGATACGGGCAGTAAAGAGGTTCGAAAAAATTATAAAAAACTGGGTGCCACAAGACACGACAGCTTAAAAAAAATGTTTCGATCCATGGATATTGACCAGATAGAAATATTGACGAACAGGGATTATGTGGTGGATCTTGTCAAATTTTTCAAGACCCGTGAAAGACGGATGCATCGATAAACATTTACCGTTTATTTTTTTTAAACCTGTGCCCCTGGGCCAGGTCAGAGTTTTTCAGCGCCGACCTGAGAGATGATTCGGTTTAATTCTTAATCATAATCTTTATCTTATTCCTTATCATTTGTGCGAAATATTTAATAAAAATACAGATTAAGATTAT
>CAZQLG010000053.1:3885-8421 GCA_964594105.1 uncultured Desulfococcus sp.
CAGACGATAGTATGACCAAAAAGCTGAACTTTGACCTGCCCGCACAACCTGCAGACACAGCGCATCATCATTCAAAATGGGTGATATGTATTCTGATACTTATCCTTATTGCCGTTACGGTAAATATCATCATTTCTTTAAATCAGCCAAAAATGGGAATCTCTCAGCAAAACAACGCAGTCATAGATATTGACCTTCAAAAGAAACTGGCATTAAAGCTTGAAAAACAGGGCCTTTTCACATCATCCGCCAATGCATGGAAAGAGTATATTAGCAATGCCGGTTTAGTAAAAAAAGAAACTGCGTTGATCTGGTACCGTATTGGAAAACTTTTTCAGGAAGATAATGCCTTTGAAAAGGCTCTGGAAAGTTATTACCGGTCAGAAAATTTTGCCAAAATTGATTCCATATCATCTGAAATTGCCATCCGGGTTCAGGAATGCCTTGAATCAATGGGCAAGTTTTCAGCCATGCGTCATGAACTCGCCGATCGGGTGGCCATGAACCCATCCGGAAAGAAATCGGCAACCACCGCCCCGGTTGTTGCTGAAATCGGAAATCAAAAAATAACAGTTTCTGAATTGGACCGGCGCATGGAAAACAATATTGAACGGCAAATAAGCCTGATGGCCCCTTACCTGCCTAAAGAAGAACGAAATAAACAAAAACAAACCCTGCTCAAGCAATTTACCACGTCCGCCAACCAGATAATGTTTTTAAACCAGTTTATTGCAGAAGAAATTCTTTATAGAAAGGCACGGGAAAGCAATCTGACAAATAATCAACTGGTCCGGAATCTCATCAATGACCAGGAAAGAAGTCTTCTTGCCAGACTGGCATTGGAAAAAGAATATGAAAACCGCATTAAAATAACTTTGACTGACCTTAAAACCTATTATGATGCGAATAAAGAAGCCTATAAAAAAGAAGATAAGCAGCAACCGTTTGAAGATGTCAAAAATGATGTATACAAAATCCTTCGATCCAATAAAGAACAGGAAATACAACAACAGCTTTTGACACAGTTAAAAAATCATTATGATGTGGTAATTCATCCGTCTACATTGATTGACAAAGACAAAAAAGATGCTGAAACATCGACAAAGAAAAACGCTTCTCTAAAAAAATAAAATATTCTAAATACGAATTTTAAACCTCATACTTGCTTGAACAATTAATGAAAATGGTTTCAGACACATTAAAAATACAGTACACGCCCCATAAACGGCATGTCCTTTTCTTCATTTGCTTCTTTTTTATCCTGCCTGCTGTGGCATGGGTATCTGGATGTCAGTCAAAGGCTCCTGAAAAAAACCAAGCGGGTCAGGCAAAAAAAGATACGGGAATACACAAAACATTTGAACGCGGACCGATCAGCGTGCATATAGACACGGACAAAACAGAAATCACCATTGCGGATCGTTTAAACCTGACTCTTTCGGTAATTTCCGATGAAGATTATGATGTTCAACTGCCGAAATTTGGTGAGAATCTGGAACAGTTCGGGATTGTTGACTATCACACGTCGCAACCGGCACTGACCGGCGATAAGCAGTCAAAAATCAGTCGTTCATATATTCTTGAGCCGTTTTTGTCCGGCGACTATAAAATTCCGCCCATGACGGTTCATTTTAAGAAAAAAGGGGATTCAGACGATACCCTGCATAAAATTTCAACTGAAGAAATCACTGTGCATGTGACCTCCCTGCTCCCGGAAAACTTTGAAAAACGGACTCTCCATGATATCAAACCACCGGAAGATTTGCCGCAATCCTATGATTTATGGATGTGGACCGGAGGGATGGCGATAATCTTAATAATTTCAGGAATTGCTGTTTTTATTATTATCCGCAAACGAAAACGTAACAAAGCCAATGACGTAATTCATCAAATACCCGCCCACCAGCAGGCATTTGATGAATTAAATGCGCTGGTATCTGAAAAACTGGTGGAAAAAGGTGCTATTAAAGAATTTTATCATAAAATATCCGACATCCTGCGACGATATATTGAAAACCGGTTCTCTATTCGGGCACCGGAACTGACAACCGAGGAATTCCTGATCAATATTCAAACAGCAAGTAATTTTGATACCACCCACAAAATACTTTTAAAAAAATTTTTAACGCATTGTGATCTGGTAAAATTTGCTAAGCATCAGCCACAAACAGAGGATATCCAGAAAACCTTTGATCGTTGCAAAGAATTTATCGTCGGAACACAGGAAAAGGAGTAAATATTTTTTCTTATGCAATTTGAATCTCCATGGGCATTTTTACTGCTGATCATCATACCAGCTCTGCTGATCATCCGGCGGTTTACCTTAAAACGGGGCGCCATACGGTTTTCCTCGACAGGAAACGCAGCAAACGCCGGGCGTTCAATACGCCGCAGGCTCTATCAATTGCCAACCGTCATCCGTATACTGGCACTTGTCTGCCTGGTCATTGCCATTGCCCGCCCACAGACCGGACGGGAACAGATCCTTGATATCAGTAAAGGCATTGCCATTGAAATGGTGGTTGACCGATCCGGCAGTATGGGCGCTGAAATGGAATATGACGGCCGACAAATGACCCGTCTGGATGTGGTCAAAAAAGTATTTAAAAATTTTGCATTAGGGGATGATAATGATTTGCCGGGCCGTCCGGATGATCTTATCGGTATGATTGCTTTTGCCAGATATCCGGATACGATTTGTCCGCTGACCCTGGCACATGGGGCATTATCCCCTTTTCTGGATACCATTAAACTGGTACAGGTACGTTCCGAGGACGGCACCGCCATTGGCGATGCCCTGGCACTCGCAGCCGCCCGCCTTGAAAAAGCAGATGAGGCCCTGGCCCGCCAAAGGCGAAAAAGCCAGAAAACGTATCAAATCAAAAGCAAAATTATTATTCTGCTGTCGGACGGTCAAAACAATGCCGGTAAACGGGATCCGATGCAGGCTGCAAAACTGGCAGCAGATTGGGGCATAAAGGTATATGCCATCGCCATTGGCGGCGGAGATGCCGTTCAATCCATCCAAACCCCTTTTGGTGTGTATAAGGTGCCGATGCGTCAGCGGGTCGATACGACCGCATTAAAACAAATTGCTGAAAAAACCGGCGGGTTTTTTCGGGAAGCAAGTGATGCGGATTCCCTTCTCGCTATTTATGAAGAAATCGATCAAATGGAAAAAAGTGAGATCGAATCAGTAAAATTTGTTGATTACAATGAATCATTTATCCCTTTTGCAATGCTCGGACTCATACTCATCGGGCTTGAAATACTATTGTCCAATACCTTTTTTAGAAAGATTCCATGATCATATGATACTTCAACAGATCAATATGTTATATTTTTTATGGGTAATCCCGTTGCTGGCAGTGGTGGTTGTATATGCCTGGCAGAAAAGAAAGGCATCGCTGAAACTGTTTATTGATGCCGGCCTGTTGGATAAAATTCCTGTATCCCTGAGCTATACCAAACGATTCTGGAAATCCGTTGCGGTTTTTTTGGCTTTGTTGATCATAATTCTTGGTATGGCAAGACCCGCCTGGAACCCAAAACCGGAAACCATTGAACGAAAAGGCCGGGATGTCGTGTTTTTGCTGGATGTGTCCAAGAGCATGCTGGCAGCGGATCTGGTCCCGAACCGACTGGAACGCGCCAAACTGGCTATTTCAGATTGCATTGAACGGTTTGAGGGCGACCGCATCGGTCTTGTTGCGTTTGCCGGCACCACTGCGGTCAAATGCCCCCTAACCCTTGATTACGGTTTTTTAAAGATGATGCTCAATGACATATCAACAGACAGTATTGCTCGCGGCGGCACGCTCATTGGCGATGCGCTGCGGAGAATTATGACCGATGTGTTTGATGATCAGGCAAAAGAATTCAAGGATATTGTTTTGATAACCGACGGTGAAGATCATGACAGTTTTCCAGTTGATGCGGCAAAAGACGCAGGCGAAAAAGGCGTACGGATTATCGCCATCGGCCTTGGGGATGAAAATGAAGGCAAGCGAATTCCGATCACCACGAAAGATGGGACCAAAACATTTTTAAAATATAATGGACAGGAAGTCTGGTCACGACTGGATGGGGATACATTGCGTAAAATGGTCAATGCCACACCCGGGGGAAAATATTTAAATGTTGCCACCGGCACCATTGATTTAGGGAATGTCTATTCCCGGCTAATCGCCACCGCTGATAAAAAGCAGCTTGAATCCGATACGATTAAACGGTATGAAGAAAAGTTTCAGATATTTCTGGCAGCCGCTTTTATGATCCTTTGCATTGAGTTGCTGGTCAATGAACGTAAAAAAATAATAAAAAATAATGAATAAATTCCTTAAACCCATTATCGGTTTTATGTTTATCACTCTCGCCATCAGCTTTGCGAATACGGCTCAGGCGGCATCAAAAGAGCAGTTGGTTAAAAAAGGAAATGCCCTTTTTTCATCCGGCAAATACGATGAAGCGATCAGCACCTATGATGAGGCAGCTGTTGATGATCCGGAGTCCCCATATATCTATTTTAATAAAGGC
>CAZQLG010000053.1:8521-12022 GCA_964594105.1 uncultured Desulfococcus sp.
CTACTGGATCAAATCAAGAAACAGGAAGAAGAAGCCCAAAAAAAGCAGGCGCAGGCACAGAAGACGGCAAAAAAAATAAAAGAACTCATTGAAAAGCAGAAAGATCTTCTAAACAAAAGCCAATCTTTGATGACTGATGAGGCGTCAAAAAAGACGCCGGATGGATCGACCACCCAAGATTTTCCACAAAATCAGGATATCGCAGACGCGCAGGAACAATTAAAAAACGAAACCCAACATCTTTCTGAACAACTGACAAGCCATGCCGCAACACCTGCTACTCCATCTTCCACCACACCATCTACTACGGCAAGCCCATCTTCGCCGGAACATCCGTCGAAACAACAATTGGATACATCTGTGGGTGAGCAGAAAAAGACAATTGATCAGTTGACAAAAAATGACACCCAAACAGCGGCGGATCACCAGGAAAAATCTTTAGATGCCTTAAATAAAGCACTTGAAGCGCTTAAAAACGATCAGAAGAACCAACAAAAGGGACAGCAGCAAAAACAAGGACAAGGGGCTCAGCAACCGCAAGATAAGAACGAAAAGAACAAAGAACAAAAAGAAAAAAAAAACGATCCTCAGTCACCATCTGCGGATCAGAATTCAGCTGATCAAAACAAGCCGGACGAAAACCAGCAACAAAATCCAACGGTCCAGCTGCCGGATGATGCCAACAATATTTTAAACGAAGAAAAAGAAAACAAAAAACAGCGAATGCCTTTTTCTCCCGGCGGTTTTAAGAAAGTTGATAAGGATTGGTAGTGAACATATCGAAAAATACAATCTTTTGTATACTCCTGCTTTTGGGATGTTGTTTCTATAATGCCCCTTCATTGGCGGCACAGGTCAGTGCGGATGCTGTTGTACAAGATGGTCCTTTGTATGTAGGGGATTCGTTTACCTTCCAAATAAGGGTTTCAGGAAGTGACCAGCCTAACCCACCGGATTTATCCACACTTGACGATTTCTCAGTTCAGTATCAGGGCGGCTCCCAAAACAACAGCTCTTCGATTACCATTATTAATGGGAAAATGACAAAAAATGTGAGCCGGGGGTATGTGTTCTCTTATCAGTTAACCCCCAAGCAAACCGGCACACTGACCATCCCTTCAGTTTTTATTCAGGCGGATGGCAGCACCGTCGGCACCCGACCGATTAGCGTCAATATTTTAAAGCCCGAAACAACCGACGACATCAAGCTTCAGCTATTCTTGTCTAAAGACCAGTGTTATGTGGGAGAACCGATTGTTTTAAAAGTGATATGGTATCTCAGAAAGGATGTCCGTTCCTTTAATTTTATGATTCCGCTACTGGAAAAAACAGACTGGTTTTATTTTATCGATCCGGAAATCGATCAACAAGCGTCAAAAAAATATTACCGCATTCCACTGGCAGATGGTGAAGTCATCGCAGAGCAGGGAAAAAATTCGCTGGATGGTATTCAATATTCCACCATTACCTTTTCAAAAATTTTAATCCCCCAAAAAACCGGCGACTTATCGATCGATCCGGCAACGGTTGCCTGTGAAATCCTGACGGGATATCGAAATTCCCGTGGCCGCAACCCATTTGGCAATGATTTTTTTTCAGGTGCCTTTGGCGGCCGGCAAGGCGTCTATAAAAAAGTGGTGGTCTCCTCAAACGCACTTCGACTGAAAGTCAACCAATTGCCGATTCAGGGAAAACCGGCTAATTTTGCCGGCCATATGGGTCAATATAAAATTTTCTCAGCAGCATCGCCGACGAATATCAATGTGGGCGACCCGATTACATTATCCATTACACTCAGCGGACCAGAATATCTGGATCAGGTTTCTCTGCCGTTATTAACCAATCAGGCGAACCTGACCAGAGACTTTAAAATCCCAAAGGAACGCGCCACAGGAGAAACCCGGGACAACACCAGGGTATTTACTCAGACACTCAGGGCATTGAGATCTGATGTAAAGCAAATTCCATCCATTGAACTGCCCTATTTTGACACAATCACCCAACAATATAAAATTGCCAGGACACAGCCCATCCCCATAACAGTTAAAGCAACACGGGTGGTCACGGCATTGGATGCGGAAGGCCGATCCCTGACGATGATAAACGGGAGTGAAGTGAAAACCTGGACAAAAGGGATTGCATATAACTATGAGGATTTGAATGCTATTAACGATCAGCGACTCAACCGACTGGTCATTACATCACCATCATGGATGGCAAGCCTTATTCTGCCGCCGTTGATTTACCTGTTGACCCTCCTGACCATTGTCATTATAAGAAAAAAACAGGCAGATCCCCAAACCACGCGATCAAAGAAAGCGTATGCCAAACTGAATGCAGAACTGAAAAAAATTATGTGTTCGAAATCAGACCCATTAAAAACCGACATGATACTTGCCGCGTTGAGAAATTACCTGGGGGCCAAGTTGCGGATGTCCCACCGGGCCATTGTTTTTTCTGATGCTCAAAAAATACTTGCAGAAAAAGGGGTATCCAAAGGATTGATCGACACCCTGAAATCCATTTTTGACGCGTGTGAAGCCGATAGATATGCAGGCATATCCGGGGCAGGCGATCATCACTGGCTATCCAAACAAACATTAAACACTGCCAAAAAACTGGAATCTATTTTTCAATGATTCATCGACACCTGACATATATCTTTACATTCATACTCATTTTTATGGGAATAAATAGTTTCACCGCCCTTTGCGGCGCTGAAATACCTGATGTTGCACAAAGTCCTGAAGCATTAGAAACCATATCCGCTGAAGAGATATCCCGGCTTTTTCATGAAGCAAACAGCATGTTTAGTGACGCCAATAAGCTGACATTGACTGATCCGGCAAAAGCAACGTCTTTCTACAAAAAATCCATCCTGCGATTTGAACGAATGATTAAAGAAGGGGGCATTGAAAATGGCAAGCTCTATTATAATATCGGCAATATTTACTTTCGGATCAAAGATATCGGGCGGGCTATTTTAAATTACCGACGGGCAGAACAATATATCGGAAATGATATTAACCTGCAAAAAAATCTTGAATTTGCCAGGAATACAAGAAAGGACCAGATTGCGGAAAAACAGGAAACAAAAATTTTAAAAACCGTGTTCTTCTGGCATTATGATTTATCCGCTAAAATCCGATTAATCCTGTTTACCATTTCATTCGGGTTGCTGTGGCTTTTTGCAACCGCCCGGTTATTTATCAAAAAACCGTTTTTAAAATGGGCCATCAGTATCAGTGCTGCCCTGTCGATCCTGTTTACAGGTTCTTTAGCAATCGAATATATCACCTTGCAGAAAACGATTCCCGGCGTGGTTATCAGCCAGGAAGTGATTGCCCGGAAAGGTAACAGTGCGTCGTATAAAAAAAGTTTTAAGGAACCCCTGCATACGGGAACCGAATTTACACTCCTTGAGCATAGAGGGAACTGGCTTCAGGTGGAACTGCCAGATGCCAGAACCTGCTGGGTTCCGGCCATGGATGTGGAATTGGT
>CAZQLG010000054.1:0-12007 GCA_964594105.1 uncultured Desulfococcus sp.
AGTGATGATTCGTACTTAGCGTACTATGAAGAAGCGAAGGATGCAGCGCAACAAAAAATTTGGACTTTTTACGAAGCCATCATATTTATTTCCCTTTTGGCTGCCGCTGTTCCGAGGAAAGAACGACCAGATTGGACTTGTCCTTCTTAAACTTCAGGCCTTTGTGATCTTCTCCCACTTCTTCGATAGAAAGGATAGAATATATAGAAAGGTGAAGTGTTTTGACCCCTTCAAACTGGCGCCTCTGATCTTCTTCTTCCGGATTAATAACGACGGATTTGGTATCAAAAACAAAGTCGGAAATGGCTACAAAACTGAGCCCCAATGTTGAATCAGTGACTGTTTTCGCCTTTAACGTTAATACTTTTGCGTCTTTGGTGTCTCGATAGGTAACCAGGTAAAAGGTTTCTTCTTTTTTTTTTGCCATGTTGCTTTTACTTCTTTCAAATTATTTTATTTATTTGTTTTGCTTGTTTTGCTTGTTCAGGGTTCTTATTTCTTTGAAACAATAAAACAAACCTGAATTTTTGTCAAAATTATAAAAATGCTTTTCAGGGTGACGAATCGCCACTCTTTGAAAAAATAACTTATATATTATTTCAATTGGTTAAAAACAAGTTAGTTAAAAAAGGCCAGACTTATCCTTTTTATTTTTAAAATTCAATAAATACATAGGGTGGTTGATTGATCTTCATGTAACAATTTGGTAAGCATTCACAGAGCACCGCATCTGCTTTGTTGCCAAGCATTTCTCGAAAGAGAAGATATTCATAATTTAACATAAAACAAGTAAAGGGACGCCAAATGGATGACACCCAAAAAAAATCAGAGCAAATTCAAATTAAAGCAAACGAGGAAATGTCCCAGGGACGTTACAGCAACTCCATGTTTATCGCCCATGGCCCGGAGGAATTTATTATTGATTGGCTACTCAACTCCCCGACCGGGGCCCATTTGGTTTCGCGCATTATCGTCACTCCCGGCCATGTTAAAAGGATTATCAGCGCGTTGAAGGATAATTTAAAAAGATATGAGGAAAAATTCGGGGAGATTGAACTGGCGGAACCGGCAGATCATAAATTTCACTGAAAGCCATCTGGACCAGAGGTCGACCGTGCATTTTTTCAATGACTTATTAAAATAATCACGAAGCAGGTTGAATACAGACTATAAGCCCTCTTTAAAAAAGTCATCTTTTCCCATGATGGCATCCGGGCTTTTGGTATATTCCGTGGGGGCAGTCCCTTCTTTAAAACATTCAAAAATGGTGTTTTGGGATTCTGGGATGGGAAGCAGTCCTGTATCGGTATCTATTTTTGCAAAGACCACACTATCCGGGACATTAAACACCCTGACCGGCTGCCTCTCAAGCGCCTGCTGCATAAAATCTAACCATATGGGGCTGGCGGCACGGGAACCGGTTTCCTTTTTCCCCAAAGACTGTTCATGGTCAAACCCGACCCACACACCGGTGATATACTTAGGGGTATAACCGACAAACCAGGCGTCATTCAAGTTATTTGTGGTTCCGGTTTTTCCTGCAACGGGCCGTTTCAGTGCCTTGATCCGCCAGCCAGTACCATATTTTACCACCTCGCCCATCAAGTGGGTAATAATATAGGCCGTGCTGTCCGCAATCACCTGCTTTGATTTTAAATTATAGGCCATGAGGACATTTCCGTCCCGATCCACCACTTTTTTGATAAAACACGGAGCAATCAGCTTACCCTGATTGGCAAAAACGGAATACGCGGTCACCAGTTCCAGCAGGGAAAGACCGGAAGAGCCTAAAGAAAGGGAAAGGTCCCTGTCCAGCTTCGCGGTGATGCCCATGTTCTTAGAATAATTGATGATATAATCAATCCCGATCTCCCGCAAAATTTTGATAGTAATCACATTTCGCGACTTGATCAGGCCTTCCCGGAACAAGGTAAATCCATGAAATTTCATATCATAATTATTCGGCTTCCAGGTAAAATCATGGGATGTATCTTCATACACAATGGGAGAATCCACAATCACCGTGGCCGGCGTAAAACCTTTATCCAGTGCGGCCGCATAGATGATCGGTTTAAACGCGGAGCCGGGCTGGCGACGGGATTGAATGGCCCGGTTAAACTGGCTGTTTTCAAAGTCCAGCCCACCGACCATGACCTTCACTTCTCCGGTTTCAGCCTCCAGGGAAAGCACCGCAGATTCGACTTTTGGCATCTGTTCTAGCGCAAAATCCCAGGACTGCTGGCCCTTTTCTTTTTTAATCACCCGGACGTAAATGACATCGCCAACCCCCAGAACCTCGCTGGGATTTCTGACGGTTGCTTCAAAATAATTCACTGCCGGATCCGGTTTTCGTGCCCATTTCATGTCCTTGAGTGCAATCAGCCCTCGTTTATTTCCCACCCTGACGGTCACGAGATCCGCATAATCATTTACCTGAATCACGACGCCTTTGGTCATCCTATCTTTTTGTAAAGGCTTTTTTCTTAACTGCGCTTCAAGAGACTGAGAGAATTCTTCAATCTGCCCCGGCTGCAGGTGATCCAGGGGTCCCCGATAACCCTGGCGTTTGTCCAAATTAACCAGGCCTTTTTGAACGGCAGCCCGGGCTATCTTCTGCATTTCAATATTTACACAGGTATAGACCTCAAGGCCTTCATTATAGACCTTTTCCCGACCGAACATATCGACCAGTTCCTGCCGAATGTGCTCCGTATAATAAGGCACATTCTCCCGGAACCAGTTCTTTCGGGGACGGATATCCAGTCTTGTGCGAATGGCTTCCGTGGCATCCTGGTCGGCAATATAGCCTTCCGCAGCCATCCGCCGCAGCACATAAATCTGCCTTTTTTTGGCCCGCTCAGGGTATCTGAACGGGGAATACCGACTGGGCGCCTGGGGAAGACCGGCGAGCATAGCGCATTCCGCCAGGCTCATGGCTTTTGCGGACTTTCCGTAATAATTTTGTGCAGCTGCCTCAACACCGTATGCACCGTTGCCCAGATAAATCTGATTTAAATAAAGAAAAAGAATCTGGTCTTTTGTAAATTTTTTATCAATGCGGTAGGCTAAAATAGCCTCTTTGATTTTTCTCTGGTAACTTCTTTCAGGTGTAAGCAGGAAAGATTTGGTAACCTGCTGGGTAATGGTACTGCCGCCCTGGACGATTGCCCCGGCTTCCAGATTTTTTAAAAATGCCCTAAAAATACTGTGCAGATCGATTCCCTTGTGCTGATAAAATCGGGCGTCTTCGGCGGCGACAAACGCATGAATTAAAACATCCGGCATTTGGGAAAGTTCAATAACAATACGCTGCTGTTTATAAAATTCTGCGATTTTACGATTGTCGTCCGAGTAAACGGACGTAATAATCGGCGGCCGGTAATCATTTAAAGAGGAAATATTCGGCAGGTCCTTATCAAAATAAAAATAAATCCCCGCAACGCCGATAATGCCTATAAAAATGCCTAAACCGGTCAGGAAAAACAGCCACTTAATCAATTTTAATAAAAATCTCATAATCCGTATACAATAAAAACCATTTATTTATTGTGAAAACTTTTTTTATTATCAGAGAATATAGCAATAAGCAAGAAAACCGAAAAAAATAGCAGGTAACCGCCTTTGGAATTTGATCCTTTAAAAACAATTTGCCCCGGCTTATTGAGATGTCTCCTAACTCGATTATAATTCTTTGAAATAATTAATAAATTATTATTTTTTCAGGCCGTAGTGAGGACTCTCTATGAAAAGCTTTTTACCTTTTCTTCTTTTTTATGTTATAAAAATCAATCCGTTTATATTTTTTAAATCCTACAATTGCACAAATAACATGAAAACCAATTTCTCAAAATAATAATAACTGCCTGTGGCTCTTCCACAGGAAAAATAAACACTAAAAATAAAGGACTGGATTAATGAAAAAAAGTTTATCTATCTTATTAAGTTTATTAATTATCGGATGTTTTTTCTCTTTTAGTTATGCTGAAGAAAAACCCACAGACCCGCCTCAGGTCCGTTTGGAAACCAGTCTTGGTAATATTATTATTGAGTTAGATGCATTAGCGGCTCCAAAAACCGTTGAAAACTTTCTTGCCTATGTAAATGACGAATTTTATAATGACACCATTTTTCACCGGGTGATTAAAGAATTTATGATCCAGGGCGGCGGGTTTACAAAAGACATGCAGCAAAAACCCACCAAAGCAGAAATTACCAATGAAGCGGATAACGGACTTCAAAATCTGAGGGGCACCATTGCCATGGCCCGTACAAATGCGCCGCATTCCGCTTCTTCCCAGTTTTTTATCAATACCGTAGATACTGCTTTTCTTGATTTTAAAGCCAAAACCGGCCGGGGATGGGGATACTGCGTGTTCGGCAAAGTCATTGACGGTATGGATGTGGTAGATGCCATTGAGAAACAGCCCACCACCGTTAAAAACCCCTACCGGGATGTGCCGGTGACACCCGTCATCATTAAAAAAGCCGTGTTCATAAACAAACCGAACACGATGGCAGCACCGGTTGTTAAAAAAATAACATCAAACCATAAATTGTCTGATGTGAGACGGTAGTAATGGAAAAACAAATAGTTGAATATCCCTGCCAATGGTCCTTTCGCATCATTGGTGCCACAAAAGAAGTGATCCGAAGCGCTGTTGAAGAATATATGAAAACGGCAACATATCAGCTCACAGCGTCCAATGTGAGCAGTTCAGGAAAATATATTTCCTTAAATCTCAAAACGGTTGTTTTAAGTGAAGATGCCCGAAACAGAATCTATCTCGATTTAAAAAACATGTCCTGTGTTAAAATGGTGTTATAATATCAAAATATCGGCTCAAGAAAAATATCAACCTTTTTACACACAAAAAACATCAATTTTTGATATCCTCCAAAGCAGCGCTGAAACCGTTGCTTCATTATCATCTTCAACCGACTCACCATTACCATTATCTGCACCCCTGATGGGGTTATTTTCAAACAATATAATGTAGCACCGGGTAGTATATCAAATATCTGCATCCGGGCGGTGTGGTGGCAGCTGTGAAGGCAACTTTTTCAAAATTCAGCAGACTTTGTGATCTCTTCAAATCATAAGAATTCATTTGATTAATTATTAACTTCTTTTTCATTCCTTTAATATATTCTTTATAAATATATATTAATATTAAGGACTGTTCATAACGCTAATAACTTTTTAAGTGATTAATTATAATGTATTTTTAATACAAAAAAAGGTATGACAAGGTATTGTACTGAGACTTTATAACTATGGACTTGTGAACAGATGTTTTTAAAATTGTTTACAACTCGTTAGTTATCAACAAACCCTATTCTTCGTTTAGTATATTGAGTGGCTGAAAAATTGCTACAACGCAGTAGATGGGACTTTTAAAGAAGCCATCTTTTTTATATCTTCAACGATCAGATATAACGAAGGCACCAGCACCAGGGTAATCAACGTGGCAAAAAGGATGCCGTATCCCAGGGAGATCGCCATGGGTATCAGGAATCGGGCCTGGCGTGAGGTTTCAAAAATCATTGGGGCCAGTCCGCCGAAGGTGGTTAAAGTGGTGAGCAAAATAGGCCGGAATCGATGGATGGCGGCTTCATGAATGGCATCAAAATGATTGATACCGCTTAAGTGTTTCCGGTTGGCAAAATCGATAAGGACCAAAGAATCATTGACCACCACACCGGAAAGCGCCACAACACCGAACATGCTGATAACACTTAAGCTGTATCCCATGATCAAATGACCGACGCCTGCCCCCACAATGCCGAATGGTATGGCGATCATGATAACGATCGGCTGGATAAAGCTGTTTAATGGGATTGCCAGCATGGCAAAAATAACCACCAGTGCCATCATCAGGCCCTTCATCAGCGCGTCCATGCTTTCCTGCCGGTCTGCCATGCGGCCTTCAAAACTATATACCAGGCCGGAATATTTTTTCTGAAGGTCCGGCAGAATATCCGTTTTTACTGAATCAAGGACCTGGCCGGCGCTGCTGCGGGGCCGGGCATCGGCAGATACGGTGACGATGCGGCGGCCGTCTCTTCTGTCAATGGTCGTATAAGCCCTGCCACGGGATATTTCAACGGCTTCACGAATGGGAACTTCTTTGCCGGTTGGGGTTTTTAAAATCATTTCTTCCAGGTTATATTCGGACACCCGTTCGGATTTCGGCAGCCGGACCATGACTTTGACTTCATTGCGTCCCCGCTGCTGGCGAAGCGCTTCAGCACCGTAATAGGCATACCTGATTTGCCGGGCCACATTCTGTGACTGCAGTCCCATTCTGCGGCCTTCCGGTTTTATCTTAAAATCAATCTGTTGTTTTCCCGGGGAGAAGCCGCTGTCAATATCAACAACGTTCGGATAAAATGCCAAAGCTTGTGCCAGCTCCGCACTGGCCTGTTCAAGGACTGCAATATCGCGGTGGCTCAGCTCAACTTCAATGGCAGACCCCCTGCCGGGACCGCCGGCATCGGATTCGAATTTAATGGATTCCACATCTGCCAGCAATCCGACTTTCTCGCGCCAGATTCGGGTGACCTCAGCCGTGGAAACGGGCCGCAGTTTTGGCGGTGTCAGGTATATTTGTACTGCAGACGTATTGCCGTTGATCCGCGCGTAAATGCCGACAGATAAGTTCTCTCCGCCATTTTCAGCAACGGTTTCCTGAGCTGCTGCAACAAGACTTTCCTGGATTTTTTGGGTTTTTTCAACTGCCGTGCCAAATGGCAGCCGGACACTGACTTTGGAATAATCAGATTCCACTTTCGGGAACAGCTCAAATCCCATTCGCCCGCTTTTAATAAATCCTACAGATAGAAGCAGAACAAACACGCCGATTGACAGGGAAATATAACGCCATCGCAACACTATATTCAGAAAGGCACCGTACTTTTCCCGGACGAGTTGAGAAAAAAAGATACTGAATCGTTGCTGGCGTGAAGATAAAAAGTGCATCAGGCCTTTTTTTCGGGTTTTTCTCTGGCGTCCCACATGGGCGGGCAGAATAAAGAAACTCTCGACTAAGGAGATAGCAAAAACACAGATGACCACCACGGGTATCTGCCTAAAAATTTTTCCCATAAATCCGGGCACAAAGAAAAGCGGCAAAAAAGTGATCATATTGGTTAATACAGAAAATGTCACCGGCATTAAAATTTCACGGGCCCCAAGGACCGAGGCCTCAAACCATTTCATCCCGGCCTGCTGGTGGAAATATATATTTTCTCCCACCACAATCGCATCGTCTACAACAATCCCGAGCGTGACGATAAAGGCAAACATGGAGACCATGTTAATGCTGATGCCCAGCATCGGCAGAAATAATAATGATCCGAGAAATGAAATGGGGATGCCCAGGCTGACCCAGAATGCCAGCCGGGCTTCTAAAAAGATAGCCAGCAGGATGAATACCAGACCCAGGCCCAGCAGGCCGTTTCTCATCATCAGGTCCAGCCGCTGCCGGTATATTTCCGAGCGGTCATTTCTGGCCTCTAAGGTCAACCCGGGGGGAAGGATCTGGTTGATCTCTGCTTTTTTCCGAAGCACGGCATCAGAGACGGATGTGGGGGTCTGGTCTCCGACGCGATAAACTTCTACCATGATGGCCGGTTTTCCGTTAAACGTGGCAAAATTATCTGTTTCTTCAAACCGGTCAGAGATTACCGCAATATCTTCAAGCAGGACTTCGGTACCCTCGTGAGATGTGATGATGGGAATTTTGGCAAATTCGTGTCCGAAATACCGCCGCTCATTCACACGGACCAGGACATCGCCGCCGGATGTTTTAATGGCACCGGCCGGCAGCTCAATGGCAGACCGGCGAATTGTCTGGGCAACGTCGTCAAGGGTTAAATTGTATCGTCTTAAGGAATTTTCAGGTATTTCAATGCTGATCTCAAAATCCCGGACACCACTTAAATCAACCTGGGTAATATCCGGGTCCTGCAAAAGCCGATCACGGACGATCTCTGCCATTTCCCGCAGGACCCGCTCATCCTGATCACCGAATAATGCCAGGGAAATAACATACCGCTTGCGTTTTGCCACCGTGATATTTATTTTTTCCGCATCCACCGGAAAAGAGGTGATCCGGTTAACCTCGTTTTCAATATCAGCAGCAATTTGCTGAACATCTTCGCCTTCGATAATTTCAACAGTGACTGTTCCCAATCCTTCCCGGGCAGCGGCAGAAACCTGTTTAATGCCTTCTATGCCCTGAACCGCTTCTTCAATAGACAGAATAATGCCGCGTTCGACTTCTGCCGGACTGGACCCCGGGTAGTCAACACTGACGCTGATCATGTCCAGATCAAAATCAGGAAATACTTCCTTTTTGATGTTGCCGGCCATGATCAGGCCACCAATAAGAAATACCAGCATAATCAGGTTGGCACCGACCTTATGTCCGCTCATCCAGGCAATGGGGCCCGGTTTGAGTTGCGTGGGTTTGGGCTGATCCGGAACAGGTTGAGCCGATGGATAATTTGAATTGTTCATTTATGAAAATCTCGTAAAAAGTCGAATTCCGATGGCAAAGAAAAAAGTTTTAATTCAAGGCGCGCAAATTCTTCGTGATGATTCGTACTTAGTGTACTTTGAAGAATCGAAGAATGCCGCGCAACACAGAATTTGGACTTTTTACGAAGCCATCATTCTTGAGCATCATTGTTTTCAATCGTTAACAGCATACCCTCAACCGGTGTGGAAAGCTCTGAAACAATCAATCGATCCCCCGGCTGCAGGTGATCTTTTACAATCACCATGTCCTTGTCACGCCAGATGGTGCTGACAGGATGGATCAGGAGCTTATCGTCTGCACCGGCCAGCCAGATATGACTGTTATCACGCAAAGCTGTGCGGGGGACACGATAGGCGTCCTCGATCTGTTGTCCGTTGATTTCAGCTTTTACGTATTCCCCGATCAGTAAAGGCGGCCCGGTATTTTTCTGCCTTGTATTTTCATGACGGTTAATATTGAGCGGGTCTTTTATTGAGATCAGTAGCCGGGCCATTTTCCCTTCCGGCTCCAGATCGCTTAACAGTTTGATGACGAATCCGCTGGTGACTTCCCCGTTTCTGTATTTGATAAGCGCTTTTGCGCCGACAGACTTCCGGTCGATGGGAATGTTTATCCAACCCAGGCGGTCTGCGGGTACGGACACCCGGACCCAGTACTCATCGATGTCTACGACATCTGCCAAACTCCCCTGGTTAGATATTTGTGATCCGATTTCAACATGTTTTGACCGGATGAGCAGGTTAAACGGTGCCATTACTTTTGTGCGTTCAAGGTCAAGCATTGCCTGGTTTAAATCCGCTTCAGCCGCTGCCAGGTCTGCCATGGCTTTCTCAAGATGCGGCTTTCGAAGGGCCAGTTCGGATTCCATGCTGTTGGTAGATTTTCCGCTGTTTAATAATTCCCACTCACGCCTGGCAACCGCCTGATGGCCCTGCTCGAGTTTTAAGGAAAAACGAGCCGCTGCAACATCGCTTTCTTTCTTGATCACTGCCAGTTTATAATCCGCATCATCAATTTTGAGGATCTCGGTTCCTTTTTTGATGAACCCGCCATCAATAAATTCCGGATGAACGGATACAATTTCACCGGCAATTCTTGATTTTAAAATGACTTCACGGGCAGGGATGACGGTTCCCATGGCAGGTATGATCGTTGAAACGGTTTTCGGATACAGCGGCTGAACACGCACTAGGGGGCTGATTTTTGCAGGGGGCTTTTTTTTCGCTGCCGGTGCGGAATGGATCAGGTACTTAAAGCCAACGATACCCATGGCGATAATGACGATGCAGACCGCGATCCTGATAATAATCAGCCGGGCACCAAGCCCCGAATCTGGCCCGGTTTCTTTAGGGCTTTGAATGTTTGGTGGGTGATTGTTCATTTTTTGTTCCATGTTGTTATCCGTGCCCGAAGGTTAGGCTTTGCTTTATTTAACTTAAAATTGCTACAACGCAGTATCTGGGACTTCCAAATAACTTATTTGAAAACCACTCAAATCGTAGGTCGGGATTCTTTCCCGACAAATGAACAGGACATGTCCATCGGCAAATTTGGGCGCCGGGTAAGAAACCCGGCCTACCAAGATTTAAGTTGTTTTTTGATACAGTGGTGAAGCCGTCATTCGTTTGCTTTTAACGACGCCACCAAATATTATTCCTTTTTGGGTGCAACAAGCTCATCCGTCCAGGTGCCGCCCAGCGCGCGGTAAAGATTCACCCGGGCGATCATTATATCCGATTGCCGGGCAATGATATCCCGTTCAAGATTTTGAACGGATATGAGCTGGGTCAGTACTGGCAGATAGGTGTCTATCCCTTTCTGATACCTTGAGTTTGCCTCGTTTAAAGCATTTTGTGAGGCCTCCAGCTGCTTGTCTAAAGCGTTCACATGTTCGCGAAGTTTTGTCTCGCTGATCATGGCGTCTTCCACCTCTTTAACGGCGATCAACACGCTTTGCCGATAAGCTGCCAGATTTTCTTCAACAACCGCTTTTGTCCGGTCAACTTCCGCCTTTCGCCGATCGCCATCATAGATGGGAGCCGTCAGGCCGGCCGCCAGATTGATCAGCCAGTTTTCAAATAACAGGTCAAATTTATCTGCCTGAAAGGATGCGCCTGCGGTCAGATTAATGCCCGGCAACCGGTCTGCTTTGGCAACACTCACCCGCCAGTCAGACGCTTCAAGCCTGAGATATGCGGCACGCACATCCGGCCGGGCAATCAGTAATCCGGCAGGGAGCCCGGTTTTTGGGATCTCTTCTGGGATATGTAAAGCCTGCCTGCTGATTGCGGGTTCGGCGATTGAATTTCTGCCCAGCAGCAGATTCAGTTCATTTAATAAAAGGGCTTCATTCTGTTCAACAAGGGGAATCTGTGCTTCGGACCGGAAGACCACCTGCCGCTGCTGGAAAACATCCAACGCAGACGCCAGTGAATTATTATATCTTAACTCAATGAGTTCCAGTACTTTCAAGTTGGCATTGAGCTGGTCGTGTAATAACTGTTTCTGCATTCTTTGAGAAATAATGCGTATCCATGTTTCAGCAACCGTTGCCGTCAATGTCATGGCCGCAGCGTTTAAGTCTTCTCGTGTGGCTATAGAAGAGAGCAGGGCGGCTTCATTTTCCGAACGAATTTTACCCCACAGATCAATTTCATAGCTGGAAAACAGGCCAAGAGAATAGTTTTGAATGTTTTCGATGGTTTTCTGGCTGTTTTTGGTTTGTCTTCGTCCAATCGATGCATCCGCAGCAAAATTAAGATCCGGATAAAGCGCTGCACCGGATTTAACCGCCAAAGCATTTGCCTGGCTAAGCCGTGCCCAGGCCTCTTTTAAAGTTAAATTATTATCCAGCAATTCGTGGATCAGGTTATTTAATTCAGGATCATGAAACGATTCCCACCAGCGCTGGTAAGGCGAGGATTCTTCGGCAAGGTTGGAGAATGTTGCCGGCAGCTCATTTTCTATAGATGCCCTTTCAGGCGGTTGGAATGGGGCGCATGAAACAGTCATCCAGGTGATGGATAGTGCCAGGAATATGAGGGCTGAAAAATGTTTCATCGTGAAGTAATAATCCGAACTGTAACAGGTTAAAACTATTAAAAAAAATATTTTTTTATATTTATCAGAGGAAAACAGGAAAAGCAATTTGATAGTATCGGGGCAGGTTGATGAGATAAGAAAAGTTTAAATCTGAAGAAAAGGTAAAGGGGTAGGCGGAAAACTATTTCCGCCTGCCCCTTATGATAAAAATATTGGGGGAATATTATTTGTTTTTAAATGATTATTTTCAGATGCGGTGAAAAGGATGAACCAGATATCAGATTCAATTCTTAAAACCGCTTTTTTGCCCTCAAAAATGTGGTTTTAAGACCTTTCGCAATACTGCTTTTTACATTTATCCTGTTTATTTCCAGCTATATATTTTGGTCCGACAAGGATTTTAATAATTAATGCTATAATTT
>CAZQLG010000055.1:0-11869 GCA_964594105.1 uncultured Desulfococcus sp.
GCTCATCCTTGAGGGCTTTGCCACTGTATGGATCCTTAAGAATGGTTCGCAAGCCAGATCGGATGTGCGATTTGATCACCGGATGGAGCTTTTTTAAAACAGAGGCAACATCATCCGGAAGCCTCAGGATAAATTTTTCTTCATTTTTCTTCATTTTGTATCATTTTGTATCATTTTGTCATCACCCAGGCAGCAACTCTTCCAGGGTGTAAAGTGATGTCTTGCCCTTTTTCAAGGATTCCAGTCCGTTTTTAATTTCTTCCATCAAATCGGCGTCAAAGCGAATTGTCATGGTTTCCCGCCAACTTTCAAATTCATCCGGACTCACCAGCACAGCAACCGGCCGGCCGTTTTTTGTAATGACCACCTCTTCATCGGTTTCTTTGATGGAATTCACGATAGCGTTTAATTTCATTTTGGCTTCTGACACGGAAATTGTATTCATAAAATGAATCCTTATTTAGGTTAACCTGAATTCAATCCATATTAAAAAATGCACTGATCCATTGTCAAACAGAATAATTTATAATGAATATTTTTTAGGTGGTTTTTTGTATCATTTAAAATAGGTTGCCCGTATTGGTTCACATTTGAATACCGATTAACTCACAGGATCGGTTAAAAAAATAGAGATACCGTTCAGATCTTGAAAAAGAATATATTGACATTAATTAAAAACAGGCGTTATATAACACTTACTATATAACGCCTGTTATTTAAATTTAGAAAATTAAATTGTTAAATAATAATTAGTTATGATGTATTTGTCTGGATTTAATCGGAGCAGATTAAAGAGAAAAGAGGGTCGGCTAAAATATTTTAATGCCGGGAATCCCGGCCAGGGAGGGTGTCATGGGATTTGTAAAATCATTTGAAGAGATTATGGCCAACACAAAGGCAACCGCAGATTTTTATAACGCAGAGATGCTGACGGTTTTTTGGGAGACCAAGCCGGAAATTATCGAAAAGTTGTTGCCGCCGCCGTTAAAACCTGCGGAACATCCCATCGCCATGGCGTTTGTTGCAGATTATCCGGCCACTAATTTTGATTGCATCTACAAGGAGAGCGCACTGTTTATTAGCGCTGAATATAATGGGGAAGAAGGCAGTTATTGTCTGGCCATGCCGGTGACCAGTGACATTGCCATGGCTGGCGGTCGGGAAGTATTCGGATTTCCGAAAAAAATGGCAGACATTGAATTTAAGAAAGAGGGCTCAATCGTCAGCGGCTGGACTGCGCGGCGGGGGGTTCGGTATATGGAAATTAAAGCAACGTTGACCGGGCAATTTAATGATCCAGCGGCCCAGGACCTGATCGTCAACGCCGGGATGGATGACGACGGATCCATGAAAGCAACTTCATATAATTTTAAGCATTTCCCCGCGCCTGAAGGCGGCGCAATGGATTATGACCCCCGGCTGGTGAAGCAGGAAACCGTGTTTAAATCCAAGGTCATGGAATTTGGGGAAGCGGAGATTAAGTTCAATCACTCGGATTATGATCCCTGGAGTGAGGTGGAAGTGGTAAAGATGCTGGGTGCCATTTATACGAAAGGAGATAATTCCATGCTGGGCGGAAAGGTGGTTGCTGAAGTCGGTTTAATGGAGTTTGCACCGTATGCGTTCTTAAAATGGGATATGGTATAAGGGAATTTCCAAAAATTGCGGCGCAATTCCGGTATATTAATTTCTTCCACTTCCCTAAATAAAAATCGGAGGAGATGACATGACCTTTCGGGATATTGATATCAATATCAGCAAAGAGACAAAATCCATGTTGAAAGAGGTGGAAAAATTCAGCATGGCGGTGATGCGTCCGGCAGGGATCGCGCTGGACCGGATGTGTGATCCGGGGGATGTAGTTAAAAAAGAGTCCGTGTTGTGGGATGTCTATAAGGGCTTTCGTGAGATGGACCTTCACCTGCTTCAAATCCCAAATCGTCTTGGCGGCATGGCGGATGATCTGGATCCCATGGCAGGTATCCTGATTACCGAGCAACTCGGGTATGCGGATGCCGGGTTAACTATCAGTATGGGGGTTTCCAGTTTGCCGTTTAATGCGGCAGCACAGTTCCCCATGCCGGAAATGCAGCAGTTAGCCAGGGATTTTTGTGCGGACAAAACCGGCGAGCTGGTCGGGTGCTGGGCTATTACAGAGCCGGATCATGGAACGGACTGGAGTCTTGGCGAAAATAAGCCAAAATGCGGACCTTCTGTCACAGCGGTGTTAAAAGGGGATGAATATATCGTCAACGGGGAAAAATCCGAGTGGGTATCCAACGGCACTATTGCCACCCACGCAGTGCTTCATGTGAGTCTATACCCGGAGCGGGGTATGGACGGTCAGGGTCTTGCCATTCTTCCTTTGGACCTGCCGGGTATTTCCCGGGGAAAAGCGCTGGATAAAATGGGTCAGCGGTCTTTAAATCAAGGATCGATTATTTTTCAGGATGCCCGTATTCCCAAAAAATATATGGTCATTCCAAACCCTGATTTTTTAAAAGCCACCACCGGCCAGGGGTTGGCCAACGTGAACGGCGGGATGTCTATCGTGTTTGCCGGTCTGGCAAAAGCCGCCTATGATGAAGCATACAGATATACCCGTAAAAGGATTCAGGGCGGGATGCCGTTATTTTCGCATAAAAATATCAAGGTGAAACTGATGCAGATGTTTACCATGGTTGAGGCAGCAAGAGCAAATGCGAGACGAATGGCAATGTATAATCTTGCAAATCCCATGAACCTGTCCGTTGTTCATGCCGTGGCAGCCAAGTGCCTATCCACGGAAACTGCCACCCAGGTCGCCAGTGATGCCATGCAGATATTCGGCGGCAATGGCCTGGCAAAAGAATATCCTATTGAAAAGATATTCCGAGATGCCCGGGCGTCTATGATTGAAGACGGGGTCAATGAAGCCCTGGCCATTAAGGCGACAGAGTTCATGTAATTTTTACTTCCAACTAACTCGTCCCTAACGTTTAATATAATTGATAAGTTATTTTCTCATACAGTGGTAACTATACACCTTGAAAAATTTTGTCCTCCATCAAGGGGCGGGAATTGATTTTGGTGAATCTCATATTTTATTCGAATTCAATCCCCGCCCTTTTTCTTATTGTATAATAAATAAATTTCAGTTACTTAAGATCTAAGCTATTTGCGGGTAGGTGAAAGGGGTTTCAACAATGAAAAAATTCAATAATAAGGTTGCCGCAATTACGGGAGCGGCTTCCGGCATCGGACGGATGCTTGCCGTAAACCTGGCTGCCAAAGGGTGTGATGTCGCTATCTCGGATCTTGATGTGAACGGTCTGAGTGAAACCGCAGAAATGGTGGAAAAACAAAACGGCCAAGTCAGTATTCATGAAGTGGATGTCGCCCAACGGGACCAGGTTGAAAAATATGCCGCAGACGTTGTGAAACAGCATGGCCGGGTGGATATGATTATTAATAATGCCGGTGTGGCCGTGTCGGAAAGTGTTGATGATGTTCGCTATGAGGATTTTGAATGGCTGATGGGAATCAATTTTTGGGGGGTGGTATATGGGGTTAAAGCTTTTCTGCCCTATCTGCGAAAGCAGTCCGAAGGGCATATTGTCAATATCTCAAGTGTCAATGGATTTATCACATGGCCCAACCATGCTCCCTACTGTGCCGCCAAGTTTGCCGTAAAAGGGTTTACGGAAACGCTCTGGCAGGAACTGCGAAATACAAATGTCCGGGTGTCCTGTGTCCACCCGGGTGGCATTAAGACCCATATTGCCCGAAACACCAGATTTTACAAATCGCCCGGCAATCAAATGACGCATGAACAGAGTATTGACGCATTTGATAAAATGGCACATACTTCTGCTGATAAAGCAGCCGATATTATTATTTCCGGTATCCTTAAAAATAAAAGACGGATATTGGTCGGTTCGGACGCGTATGTGCTGGATGTGTTGACGCGCCTGTTTCCGACGGGCTTTGTGCGGTTTGTGGCAAACGTGGCCGGGCGGAAATAGCTGTTCGTTGAGTGAGAAATTTATAAAAATCAGGAGATGCGTCATGTGTAAAAAAAGTGATTTAAGATTTTTACGGATTATATTAATTTTGATGCTTTGTTTTCTCTGGGGGTGTACTGCGGGCGCGCGGTCCAAAATGATAGTAAACAGCATGAAGCCATTATTAGAAAACATCAACCTGGCGGCCCGAAAGAATATTGACATTGATTTAGTTCGCGATTCCATGCCGATGGGGCTTCTGCAGATGGATGGCCTTATTGAGGCATCACCCGATGATAAGTATTTTTTGACCACGGCAGCAGAAAATTATCATGCTTATGCATTTTTCTTTGTAGAACCCGAGAATAAGGATGCATCAGAGGGACTTTATCTCAGGTCCCGCAATTATGCATTCAGGGCATTAAACCAGACCGAAGCGTTTAAAGAAGCGGCCGACGGTTCTCTGGAAGACTTTATAGCATCTCTTGAATCATTTGAAAAAGAAGATGTGCCGGCACTATACTGGGCCGCTGCCAGCTGGCTGGCGTGGATGCGTGTCAGCCATAGCAGCGGTTTGGATTCAATGATTGCTTTTCCCAAGATTGAAGCAATGATGGACCGGATGCTGGTGCTCGATGAAATTTATAATTACGGCGCTGTCCATGTGCTAATGGGTGCTTACTATTCCAGCATGCCGGAATCACTCGGCGGAAATTACGATGAGGTCGCGTCTCATTTTAATGAAGCATTTGAAATATCCGAATCCAAATATTTATTATGGCATGTGTTTTATGCCCAGTACTACACGTATGCGGTCCAGAATAAACAATTATTTATTGAAACACTTGAAAACGTTATATCTACTCCCGATGATGTATTTCCAGAAGAAATTTTTGCCAATCTGGTCGCCAAACAGATGGCCGAGCGGTTGTTAAAAGATACCGATTTGATGTTTTGATGGCTCGGAAAAAACAAACAGTTTGACGGAAAGCTTGCATTCTCAATGAAGCGGTATCTATCCAAAAGATTTTTATATGCGCTGCTGATTCTATTTTTAGTCTCCGTTCTTATTTTTAGTATTGCGCGGCTCCTTCCCGGTGATCCTATTCAGGCGGCGGCCATGATGAACATGGATCTCGCCAATGAAGAGATAATGGATGATTTAAGGAGCCAGTTCGGACTGGATCGGCCGGTGGTTCTTCAGTACGCGGTCTGGGTGAAAGATTTTTTTACAGGGGAGTGGGGTACGTCATTTGGCAGCGGAGAGCCGGTATTTGAGATGTTTCTGCGAAGATTGCCGGTGACCCTCGAACTTTTTGCCGGCTATGTGTTCTGGTCTTTTTTAATCGGTTTCCCCCTGGGCATTATTTCCGCGTTCAAACGAAATACCGCATTGGACGCTGCCATTACATCGACTGCGATTGTCGGTATTTCCGTACCGGTGATATGGGAAGCCATTGTGCTGATTTATCTGCTTTCAGTGTATTTCCAGATTTTCCCGCCTTCCGGTTACGTGCCGTTTTCAGAAAATTTTATGGAAAATATCCTGTGCATGATCATGCCGACGTTTGTTTTGGGTACTCATTCAGCGGGAATGTATATGCGATATGTGCGTTCCAGCCTGCTGGAGGTCCTGGGCCAGGATTATATTCGGACGGCCCGGGCAAAGGGATTAACGGAAATGGCAGTGATTATGCGTCATGCGGCAAAACCGGCCATGATACCGGTGGTCACCGTTATCGGGATTGACTGGGGATATGTGATATCCGGTTCGTTTTTAGTGGAGTACATGTTTGCCCTTCCGGGTTTCGGCAGAATGGGGATTGATGCCATTGCCGCCCGGGATTATCCGGTGATTCAGGCCACATTGCTGATTGTGGCGCTTTTTATTCTGATGGTCAACCTGGCGGTTGACCTTTTATACGGCTACCTCGATCCCCGGGTTCGTGTAACATAGCATCCGGGTAAAATAGCGTCCGGGTTAAATTAGATTCGCGTAAAAACAGGCTTTGCGTCAATGAACACAAAAAATACTGAACGGTTAATGTTACCCACTAAACCCCGCCCCCGGCGTAAAAGCGTGGTGTTTTCCGTCCTGGCACATAAGATGGCTTTCGTGGGGGTGGTGATTATTGTCAGTCTATTATGCATGGCGGTATTTGCGCCTTTCCTGGCGCCCCATGACCCGAATGATCAGGATTTGTATCGTGTGCTGGAAGGACCGACGTGGGAACATCTGCTGGGAACCGATGACGTGGGGCGTGACCTGCTGTCAAGAGTGATCTTTGGTGCCCGGATTTCTTTGATTATCGGTATTGTATCCACGTTTTTATCCGCCTTTTTCGGAAGCCTGCTCGGTTTAGTCGCAGGCTATAAAGGGGGTATGGCGGATATGGTGATCATGCGGATTACCGATACCTTCATGTGTCTGCCGGTCATGGTGATGCTGCTGGTCATTGTCGCTGTATTAGGGCCGGGCGTTGAGAACATCATTATCGCCATATCTGTTCTCACATGGACAACATTTGCCAGAATTATGCGGGGCCAGGTGCTGTATGTCCGGGAACTACCGTATATTGAAGCGGCCCATGCCGACGGGGCATCTGAATTAAGAATCATGTTTAAAAATATTCTGCCAAATGCCATCTCTCCCATCATTGTGGCGACTTCAATTATGCTGGGACGCCATATTATGTTAGAAAGCATTGCCACTTTTTTAGGGTTGGGCGTCCAGCCCCCCACCCCCACCTGGGGAAAGGCGCTTCGCGTGGGGTATTCATACCTGGAAATCGTCCCCCTGTATTCCATTGCCCCCGGCTTGATGATTACCCTGGCGGTTTTGGGATTTAACTTTCTGGGCGATGGTTTAAGGGATGCTCTTGACCCCAGGCTCAGGGGTGAAGGGGTACAAATATAGGAAGCCCTTTTTATGGCAAAACTATTGTCAGTGAACAATTTGAGTGTTCATTTTTCTACCGGCAACGGCATAGTGAAAGCGGTTGACCGGATATCCTATGATTTAAACACCGGTGAAACACTCGGGATCGTTGGTGAAAGCGGATGCGGGAAAAGTGTTTCCGCGTTGTCCCTGCTTCGTCTGATTCCGAACCCGCCGGGTAAAATCGTTGGTGGTGAGATTTTGTTTGAAGGCAGGGACCTGCTCAAAGCAAGCAAGGAAGAGATTTGTGATATCCGCGGAAACAAGATTGCCATGATTTTTCAGGAACCCATGACCTCCTTAAATCCCGTTCTGACAATCGGGCAGCAGGTGGCTGAACCGCTCATGGTTCATCAGCAAATGAAAAAAAAGCAGGCAGCAGCTAAAGCGGTGAAAGCGTTAAAGAAAGTTCATATCCCGGACAGCGGCATGCGGCTGGCGGACTATCCACATCAGTTTTCCGGTGGAATGCGGCAGCGGGCCATGATTGCCATGGGCCTGACCTGCGCGCCGAAAATTATCATCGCCGATGAACCGACCACCGCCTTAGATGTGACTATTCAGGCACAGCTGTTAACATTGATGAAGCAGCTAACCGTAGAAACCGGCGCGGCACTGATTATTATTACCCATAATCTGGGGATTATCGCGCGGTATGCCGATCGCGTAAATGTTATGTACGCGGGAAGAATTGTCGAAAAGGCGTCTGCCGCTGATTTATATAAATATCCAAAGCATCCCTATACCATCGGACTGATGGCATCTGTACCGAAATTGGATCAGGATGTTAAAGCCCGGCTGCAGCCCATAGAAGGCCAGCCGCCGGATTTGGCGGACCTGCCTGAAGGGTGTGCCTTTCATCCGCGTTGCCGCCATAGCATTGAACAATGCCGTGTGAACGCACCACCGTTAAGAACGATATCCGATGACCATGAAATCGCGTGCTGGGTCGATGTCTGAAAAAGAAAATAACAATTTACTGGAAGTTAAGGCGGTCTCGAAATTTTTTCCTGTCCACGGCGGGTTTATTTTTAAAAGAAAGCTCGGGGACATAAAAGCGGTTGATCGTGTCAGTTTTCAGATTAAAAAAGGGGAGACCTTAGGGCTGGTCGGTGAAAGCGGGTGCGGCAAAACCACCACAGGAAGGCTGATCCTGAACCTTGAAAAAGCAACCCATGGAACGATCCGGTTTGATGGAAAAGACATCACGCGCCCGGGGAAAAAAGAAAATCGCGTGTTAAAAAAAGAGATGCAGGTCATTTTTCAGGACCCGTTTGGATCATTAAATCCGCGCATGACGGTCCGGGAAATTGTCGGCCAGCCGCTGATTATTCACCGGGTGACCACGGGCAGAGCCGAATATATGCAAAAGGTTGATTATCTGCTTGAAATTGTGGGCTTAAACCCTGCAATGGCTGACCGGTATCCCCATGAATTTTCCGGCGGGCAACGTCAGCGGATTGGCATTGCCCGGGCGATTTCTTTAAACCCCCGATTTATTGTCTGCGATGAGCCGGTATCCGCACTGGATGTATCCATCCAGGCCCAGATAATAAACCTGCTGGAAAAGCTTCAGGAAGAGTTCGGTTTAACCTACCTGTTTATTGCCCATGACCTGGCTGTGGTCAGGCATATCAGCGATCGTATTGCCGTTATGTATCTGGGCAATATTGTCGAAGTGGCAAGCCGTGCGGATCTCTATAATAATCCCCACCATCCTTATACCCGGGGGCTTTTATCGGCGGTTCCGGTTCCGGACCCGGAAGTGGAAGCAAAAAGAGAACAGTTTGTTATCAAAGGGGAAGTGCCGAGCCTGATGAACCCACCCAAAGGATGCAAGTTCCATCCCCGGTGTCCCCGGGCCCTTCCGATTTGTCACGAGAAATCCCCATTATTACTTCAGCAGACAGATGCCGGGCATTGGGTGGCCTGCCATAATATTTGATGGGAATTAATTTTATTTTAAATAATCTAATCATATGGGAGCGTATATGAAGAAAGAATCAGGCGGCAATAGAATCATAGAGTGTTGCGGAATTTTATTTTTATTGATGACTCTGTTTTTAGCGGCACCTGCGCATGCAGAGCCCGATACAAAAATCGATCCCGATGGCTGGCAGGTCTGGGGAGAAGCATATTGGCCGACGCCCCCGGTTCGCGGGGGGATTACGAGAGCCGCCGCTCCGGTTTATATCGGGCTGATGAATCCCAACCATTTTCCTGTGCTGGACTGGTTTTCCATGAGTTTCATGTACGGAAAACTGATTAACTTAGATGCGCATCAGCAGCCGACAATCCCCTGGCTGGCAGAATCCTGGGCGTATTTAGATGATGTGACGGTGCTGATGACGTTACGGCAGGGTGTATACTTTCATGACGGATCATTGTTTAATGCCGAAGGCCTCAAATACCAGATGGAATGGATTTTAGATAAACAGAACCGGGCCTGGACCCGGACATGGCTGGAGCCGCTGGAATCGGTTGAGATCATAGATGGATACACGGTTAAATGGCACTTTAAAAGACCCTGGGGGGCTTTTTTAGGAACCATGGCAAGCGTCCCGGGGTTTATGATTTCGCAAAAAGCCCTGGTCGGCGATCATTCCATTACAGAAGCCAAACGGCTGAAGCGGCTGATTGTATCAGCAAAACGGAAACTTGAAAAAGCAGAAGAAGATGAAGACGCGGCCGATGATAACGGCCCTTTGACTGTTGATGCGGCTGAAAAGAAGGTGCGGCAGGCACAGGATTATTTAAATGAACTGGAAATAAAAGAGGAAAAATTCAAAGAACTGGCAGAAGGTGCCCGGCCGCTGGACAGCTATCCGGTCGGGACAGGGCAGTTTACGCTTGAAGCGGCCAGTCACGGTAATTATATTCAATTAAAAAGAAACCCGAACTGGTGGTTCGGCAAAAGTATCGGCCATCCGGACATGCCCTATTTTGATGGAATAAGGGTGTCCGTGATTCCTGATCCGTCAGTTCGCCTGGCAAACTTAAAAGCCGGAAAGCTGGATTTTATTGTTCTCAATGCGCACCAGTTTCGGGTGGTTGAAAAAGATCCCAAAATTGCTGTGAATGTGTATCCGTTTAATATGCTGGTGTACCTGACGCTAAATCATGCCAAAGGACCGTGTCAGGATATTCGTGTAAGAAAGGCAATCTCCCATGCCATTGATCGGAAGGCCCTTGTTGTGGGAACCCAGTTCGGCCAGGCGCGGATTGCCAGTTGTCTCTACCCGGAGGACCACTGGGCGCATAATCCGGATTTAAAACCCGTTGAATACAACCCCCAGCTTTCAAAAAAGCTGCTGGCGGAAGCCGGCTACCCGGATGGACTGACGCTCAAAGGCTTTTCATTGAACATTCCCGAAGCCCAGACGGTTTCAAAAGCGATTATGGGCATGCTTGATAACGTGGGGATTACATGGAAACCGGTATTCTTAGGCATTACCGGCATGTCAGAACCCTTTCAAAAACTGGATTTTGACCTTGTCGGCAGCATCTATCCGCTGGTTCAGGAACCGGACCACATTGCATCATTGTTATATAATCCGGACAGTTTTTTTAATAACGGGAGAAGTCACAATGAAACCGCGCTTGCGTTGATTGAAAGCGGCAGAAAAGAAGTTGATGTTGAAAAAAGAAAGCAGATCTATTTTGATCTGGAAAAAACGCTGTATGACAATTATGAGGACGTCTGGCTATTTTATCCCAACGCCATCCTGGCGACCAATAAAAATTTTCAGGGCTTTAATGTGGATCTGTTTAAAAAATATGGAGAAGGGTATTTTGTCTCCCATCCCATGTGGTTTAAGGATGGAAAGCCGTAGGGGCAGAAGATTATGAATACATTTAAAATTTGAAAGGAATCTTTATGAAATTTAAGTACTGGATTCCATTTTTACTTTTTATCATCCCAACACCTATCATAACTTATTTTATGTGGGAGACGCATGTCTATGAAGCGTTTCCCAAAGAGGAAATAAAAGGTATTATCGGTTTATGTGTGATGTGGTTTTTTGTGGGAGTAACCTATTTTAACGGTATTCGTTCAGTCTTGAAAGATCAAAAAAAATAGAAGACGTTCGATATTCGTATTGATAAATCGGTTGGTTCTACAGGGAATTATCTGCTCAGACAGATTTTCATTCATTGTCTGGTGGGTTTTCATTATCGTTGATGCATATATCGGCAATCTGCCTTATCAGGGCATCGGCTGACAGGGCCGTGCTGTTTTTCAGGTTCAATTTATTCATCATCTGCCAGATGCGCCTTCCCAGTTTAATGGTCTTTCGCATGGCCGGCGGAATGCATTCTCCGGTATACGGGGACGGTCCCTGTTTGTTCAGTTTGTTTGCTGCTTTTTTTATTGCGCCCGGAATTTTATTGATATGATCGATTTTGGGTAAGAATGTCAAACCGTTGACCATGGAATTATCACATCCATTAAACACTGTCCGGTAATCATTTTTATAGATGACCACCGGTTTTCCCGCGGCAAAGGCAATGGCTGTCTCTGCCACCCCGCCTTCATCCGGCACGCGCCCGTTCATGTTAAAAACAAAAGCGTTGCACCGTTCAACGACCTGAAACACATCTAATGCAAAAACCGCCCGTTCAATCATATCTCTTGATTTAAAAACATTGATATTCACAGGAGAATTGACGAATTTCAAAATATAGGCTTCCAGGCCGTCCCGATGGGGCAGAAACGTCTGAAAACCAGCGTTTTCCAGCACGGTCGAGATGGCAGTCATAGACCCGATTTCTTCCGGGCAGAACAGCGGGCCGGAACAATATACGATTTGTGTTTTGTCAGTATCCATTTTGAACTCCTGATTTAAAGCACTATATATCGAGATTATCTAATAAAACAGACGTTGGCGGTGGTTCCCCGATGGCCACTTTAAAATCCCCCACCTGTGGCCGGGTCAAAATCCCCCAG
>CAZQLG010000056.1:0-11758 GCA_964594105.1 uncultured Desulfococcus sp.
TAGATATATCATGCTGATTTTAAAGTAAAATTCATATTTATGCGTAGGCTCTATAGAAAATATGGCTTCGGGAGTGCCGTCATCGTTAAGTCCGTTCCCGGCACCCTGTGGGGCAATACGCAGGGCACCTCGCAAGCGATCGAATATTTGTGAGCGCCAACGGAGCTCCCTTATTGCTCGATTCAGTTCCGGATCTTTTGCAATATGCGTGACTTTCCGTGTTAATTTGGTAAGAAGTTTAATGTTTCTTTTATCTTCGTTTGAAAATGTTTCAAGAAGGTTCGGCAGATGATTGGCCGCTTCCAGCAACCGTTCAGCGAAGTCTAATTGCGGACGATCAAAGGGGAAACCATAACCATCCCCGTTTGTCGCGCAAACACCAGGAAGCCATTGCATAGGCTGAGGCGGGAGGAAATAGTGCTTCATTTTCAGGGATTATCGCGGACAGGATGGCGTCTGCCAGCATCTCAGGTTCAAAAATTTTTTCGCCAAAACAATGAAGGGCTTCCCGCACGATAGCGTTTAATAGAGTGCTGATTGCATATTCGCGAAGACAGTTTCTCAGGGTCCGATATGCGGGTTCAAGAAAGTCTTTGCCGATATCCCGTAAAAAATGAAAATGGCACACATAATCCGGCTGGCCAGGAAAGACCTTGGTCACCGCTTTGCAGATACCGGTTCCCATGTCATGGACACAGGCTTTCGGTATCCCATAGTTTTTTTTGAGTTCTTTCAAAAAGGGAACAATATGGTCGGCGTTTTCACTTGGTACTTTCACATTGGCCAAAACCATTTTGCTCAAGCCATCGAGTCCTGTCATTAAAGCCGGGGAGTCACCTTCATGGGTGGCATCAAGGTGCAGAACATATCCCCCGGATAGTTTCATTTTTTGACGAATCCGTGGCATTGCCAGACGATGTCCAAACGCCAGATAGGAGATAAATTTACGCCCAAGGTGAGTAATCTCGGAAATGGAAATCCGAACATTTCTGGCCAATAATTCGTCTTGAACCTCAAGGGTAGTTCGATATCGCTGGAATAGCGCGCGTCCAATGAAGGCGATGATGTCGTATGCCACATTGCAGCCAGGTTGAACGACTTGGCGAAGTGCCTTGGAATAAAAAATGTTGGAACAGGCCGAACAACGAAGGGATGTCTGAACGGCCACGAAAGGCCCTGCCATGCTCAACACTGTTTTTCGATGGGTTTTCCGTACAAGAAGACTCTGGCCACAACTGCACACATTTCTCTCCGGCCTGAAGGGAATCAATGGCGGTTTTGGAAACAAGACAGAGGGCGAGACTTCTTGAGACAGTCGCTCTAGGCTGACTTTTAAAATCCGCAAAGCTTGGGCTCGACAGTTTATATCGTTTTTTTTAAACCATGCATCTCGAATAACCTTTCGATCTGCTTGGGCTGGATGGTAATATTTTTTTTGGTCGCAATCGTTTTGGATAACTGTTCGAAGCTTGAATCCGGATTGTGGATAAATTCCACTAAAACCAAAACGGATACCTCCGCAGGAAGGGGAATTGCAGGCAAGTTTTTTAGGACCAGGTTCCGGCGTTGAAGGGCGGCTGTTCGAGAATCCCCGGCGAGATAGACATAAGAGCGGCCGGATTTTTCTCGCTGAAGCTTGCCGCTGCGGCAAAGTTGCACCAAAACCGTATGGCATCGCCGGGATCGAAGTTTTTGGCCCAGTATCTCCGCCGTCATGCCTGCTTGACTGCGGGAAGTTATTTTGATGAGTGTTTTGGTTAGACTGCCGACATTCGAAAAACCGATGTTGTCGTAGAACCACAGACCTTCCCGGTTGAATCGAGGGATTGATTGAAGGGTGTACCATTTCCCGTTGTGGGTGAAACTGCTGTAATACCCCACCTGACTTAGAAAACGTCTGACCGATACGATGGAATAATTCAGTTCGAGTGAAAGGGGTTCTATCATCCAGCATGACTGTATTTTGAAAAGAGAAACAAGAAGATGATTTATTTTGGATTTGATAAGCACAGCACCCTCCTGATAAAGTATTGTACGCAAAACCGATTTTCATATATTTATACAATACCTTATCAGAAAAATATTTACTATGCAACCGTTTATTTCTCGTCTCCATATTTAGTTTTTTTATCGTTATATTTAACAATTCAAATGGTTATGCTTAAGTTTTACTTCTGTGCTGCAAAAAAGTTTACAGAAGATAAACAAGATGATCATGGTAAAGGATGGCATTTTGTGGTATGTAATTATTTGATTTTTATAGATCCAACCAAGTTTTGTTATCATAGACAATTTTGTTATATTTACAAGTATTACTAGTACTTTAAATAACATTTATACTAATGTGACAAAGTAGAAATAAAAAATTAAATATTAATGGAGCTAAAGAGTGAAAATATTTTATTTACTTAGCAGATTGCGGGCAATAATCAATAACTGGTTCAAATCTCGTGAGATTCGCTATAAATTTTTCATCAGTTTTTCCATTGTTTTTTTTCTCTCCATATTTTTATGCAGTTTTTTTATTTATGTGTTTGTAAAAAATAACATTGAGACACGCATTGAATACGAACTTAATAATAACAACCAGCTGATTTTCGATATGGTAAAAATATCTGCAACGGTTTCCATAAAAAATTATTTGCGAGCTGTTGCTGAAAAAAACGTAGAGATAACCCGCAGCCTTTACAATCAGGCACAGGAAAACAGGATCAGTGTATCAGAAGCCAAAAAACGGGCCTCTGAAATGATGCTCTCTCAGACAATCGGCACATCCGGATATATTTATGGTGTTAACAGCAATGGTATGGCGGTGTTCCATCCTAACCATTCCCTACGCCTTTCAAATTTCGCACACCATGCTTTTGTATCCCGGCAGATGAAATCCCGGCAGGGTTACCTGGAATATGAATGGAAGAACTCGGGAGAGGCTATGCCCCAACCAAAGGCGCTTTACATGGCATATTTTGAACCATGGGACTGGATTATTTCAGTCAGTGCCTACCGCTCAGAATTTACCAAACTGATAAATTTTGAGGATTTCCGTAAAAGCATCCTTTCCCTCAAATTTGGGGAAACCGGGTATTCCTTTATATTTGACAGCAATGGAAATACCATTCTCCACCCCAAATTTCAGGGAATCAATGTTTTTGATGTCAAGGAACTTCCCACCCAGTTTTTTGAGGATATGTTGAAACGAAAAAAAGGAAAATCTGTTTACCAGTGGAAAAACCCTAGTGAATCCGAGGCCCGGCAGAAAATGGCCACATTCAACTATATCCCTGAATATCAGTGGATTGTTGGATCTACCTGTTATCTTGATGAGTATTACAAGCCCCTTTATACCATCCGTAATTTTATTTTTGGTGTGTCCCTGGTCTTTTTTGTGCTGATTCTGGCCATCACCTTCAAGGTCAGTTTGTCCATCACAACTCCCCTGCATGAATTGATGGGGCAATTTAAACGGCCAAAAGACGGAAAATTTACAGCCCGTATGACAAATGAATCCAAGGACGAGGTGGGGCAACTGGCAATCCATTTCAACCGGTTTATGGGCCAGATCGAAACTTATCACCAGGATTTGCAGAACCAGATCCATAGGCGACGCATTGCTCAAAACGCTGAAAAAGAGAGCCAGGAAAAATATTTCCGGTTAATGGAGGCGGCGGCAGACCCCATTATTACCTATGACATGAAAGGCAATGTCCTTTATGTCAACCCGGCATTTACCCGGGTTTTTGGATGGTCCTTTAAAGAATGTGCCGGCAGGAAAATGGATCGGTATGTCCCCCAGGAAACCTGGAAAGAAACAAAAAGGATGATAAACCCGGCCTTTTCAGGCCAGGCCCTCAATAATATCGAAACCAGGCGGTATTCAAAGCAGGGGCAGATTGTTGACGTCAGCATCAGCGGCGCTACCACAAAGGATCGCAGCGGTAATCCGTCCGGCAGTATCATCATACTCAGGGATATCACCCAGTCAAAACAGCTGGAAAAGCAGCTGGTTCAGGTGGGAGACCAGGAGCGCCAGAAAATCGGACAGGAGCTTCATGATGATTTGTGCCCTCACCTGATAGGGATTGCAGGTCTGGTAATGGCATTAAATGGTGATCTGGTAACCCAGGGCCATGAGGGTGCGGCCCTTACAGAACAAATAGTGATATTAATTGAAGATGCCGTTGACAAGGCCCGGGCGCTGGCAAGGGGGTTGTGTCCGGTCTACCTGGTTACACACGGCCTTCAGGCAACACTTGGGGAAATGATAGAAACGTTGAGACGTACCAACGCGGTGGAATTCTGTTTTGATGCGGATGCCACCATAGCATTTCAGGATAACAATGTGGCCACCCATCTTTATTATATTGCAAAAGAGGCGGTAACCAATGCCGTAAAACATTCAGCCGCAGACAGAATTGAACTATCCTTGTCCAGGGAAGATAAGGGTATCCACTTGTGTATCAAAGATAATGGCACAGGGATAAAAAATTCCGGCATTACCCGGGGCATGGGGTTGCAGATAATGGCATATCGTGCAAAGATTATTGATGGGCAGTCTGATATTAAAACCGATCAGAATGGATCTGAAATTCATGTTTACATAAAAAACACCCTGTTAAATATTCAAAAAAAGGATACGGTCTGATGGACAAGAAAATGGGAAACCCCTTTAAGATAATGATTGTGGATGATCACCCGGTAGTTTGTCTTGGCATGACAGAACTGATAAACAAGGAGTCTGATTTGATGGTCAGCGTCAGTGAAGAGACCGCAGACAAAGCTTGGGCAGCCATTACAAACCATCACCTTGATCTGGTTCTCGTCGATATTGCCCTTAAAGAAAGTAACGGGATTGACCTGGTAGAGAAGATCACCAGGGAATACCCGGACCTCCGCGTTCTTGTTTTTTCCATGTATGACGAAACCCTTTACGCCGAAAGGGCCCTGATGGCCGGAGCCCACGGATATATCATGAAACAGCAGGCCGTCAGGCATGTTGTCAGGGCCATTCGTCAGGTGCTTGCAGGAGAGATCTATGCCAGCCAGGAGATTAAAAACAAGATACTCAAGCGGCTGGTTTTTGGCAAGGCAGCCGGTAAAAAAAATTTTTTTGACATTTTAACCAATCGAGAACTTGAAATATTTCGTCTTATCGGAGACGGCCTTGAGTCAAAGGAGATCGCCGACTACTTGAATTTAAGCATTAAAACAATCAGTACCCATCGTGAGAATATTAAAAAAAAGCTTAACATTAAACATTATACAAAGCTTGTACAAGCTGCCGTCCACTGGTCCCAGAAAATAAAAAAGTAGTCTTTCTAAGTTATAAGCCTATCCCGTCTAAGATTATCGGCAGTATGATTATCAGATACTGCCCGATTGAAAACATTATCTTTCTAAATTATATTAAACTTGGCCCGAAAAGGGTTTAGAAACCTTTGCTTCCTTGAAAACAAAAGGAAATTGCTGATTTTTTTTAACAAAGAAGGAAACAAAAAGTTGCGCACCAGAAAAACTATTGAAGAAACAGAAGAACTATTTGAAACGTTATTTAATATTTCTTCCCATGGAATTCTTATTCACGATAAAGGTACCATCATCGACTGTAACCCGGTTTTTGCAAAGATGATCGGTTATAAGGAGAAGGCGCTAATCGGGGTAAATGCAATAGCTACCCTGGTGCTTCCTGAATACAGGAATTTTGTTTGCGATAAAATGGTTAATGGTTTTGAAGACCCCTATGAAATTAATGTTAAAAATAAAAGTGGGGCTATTTTTCCAGTAATAATAGTATCCGCAAAGGAAGTTCGTTACAAAAGCCGCAATCTGAGACTCACTGTTGTTATCGACAGCGATAGTATCGCTGGTGATATCGCCCACGATGTCAACAATATTTTTTCATCTAAGATAATGATTGTGGATGATCACCCGATCGTTTGTTTTGGTATGACAGAGCTGATAAACAAGGAGCCTGATTTGATGGTCAGCGTCAGTGAAGATACCGCAGACAAAGCATGGGCAGCTATTAAAAAATATCCTCTTGATCTGGTTATCATCGGCATCTCCCTTAATCAAGGTAACGGGATTGACCTGGTAGAGAAAATCACCAGGGAATACCCGGACCTCCCGGTTCTTGTTCTTTCCATGTATGATGAAATTCTTTACGCCGAAAGGGCCCTGATGGCCGGAGCCCACGGATTTATCATGAAGCATCAGGACATCAGGCAGGTTGTCAAGGCCATTCGCCAGATACTTGCAGGAGAGATCTATGCCAGCCAGGAGATTAAAGACAAAGCACTCAAGCGGTTGGTTTTTGGCAAGGTATTTGATAAAAAAAATTTTCTTGCCATTTTAACCAATCGGGAACTTGAAGTATTCCGTTTTATCGGAAACGGCCTTGAGTCAAAGGAGATTGCCGGCTGCTTGAATTTAAGTATTAAAACAATCAGTACCCATCGTGAGAATATTAAAAAAAAGCTTAACCTTAAAAATTATACAAAGCTTGTATACGCTGCCGTCCACTGGTCCCAGAAAATAAAAAAATAGCTTTTATAGGTTATAAACCTCTCCTGCCTAAGATTATCGGCAGTATGATTATCAGGTACTGCCCGATTGAAACCCCTATCCTCTTAAGTTAAAATGAATTCACGAAAAAGGTTTAGAAACCATTGTTTATTGTTAACAAAAATTAATCAGGAAAACTTTTTCGATAAAGAAGGTAATAAAAATATGCAAAACGAAAATACTATTGAAGAAACAGAAGAACTATTTGAAACGTTATTTCATAGTTCTTCCCAGGGAATATTTTTTCACGATAAAGGAACCATCATCGACTGTAACCCAGCTTTTGCAAAGAGAATCGGTTATAAGAACGGGGGTTTAATCGGGGTAAATGCAATAGATACTCTGGTGCTTCCTGAATACAGGAATCTTGTTCGCAACAAAATGGTTAATGGTTTTGAAGAACCCTATGAGGTTAAGGGTGAAAAAAAAAGTGGGGATATTTTTTCAGTAATGATCGTAGCCTCAAAGGACGTTCATTACAAAAGCCGTAATTTGAGACTCACTGTTGTTCGCGACATTACAGAACAGAAAGCAGCAGATAAAAACCTGCAGAGGAGCGAGGCTTTTCTTAACATGATTGTCGAAAATAGCCCTGCTGTGTCTTTTGTTAAAGATGCCGACGATTTTCGTTATGTATTTATCAACAAAGCAGGCGAGGAATTTTTCGGATACCGAAAAGAAGACATGGTCGGGAAAACTGATTTTGAAATTTTTCCGGAAAAGGAGGCGAAATTCCTCAGAAAAAAAGATAAGGAGGTGTCGGAAAGAGGAAAATCAGTAGTGATCCCAGAGCAGACCATCCACACCAGGCATAATGGAAAAAGAGTGCTGGCCGCAAAAAAAATACCCATTATGTACAAAGATGGCAAGCCGAAATATATTTTAGGTGTTGCCGCAGATCTGACCGATTGGAAAAGCTCTGAAAAGGAAAAAAGAAAACTTGAACTTCAACTCCAGCAAGCTCACAAAATGGAGGCCATCGGTAGTCTGGCTGGTGGTATTGCTCATGATTTTAACAATATTTTATCCGCTATCATTGGCTTTACCGAACTATCCCTTGATGATGTTGAAAAAGGTACCCCTCTTGAGGATAATCTGCAGGAGGTTTATGCTGCCGGAACACGTGCGAAAGACCTTGTTAAACGAATTCTTGCATTTGCCCGGCAATCTGATGAAGAGCGCAAACCGATTCAAGTCAATTTAATTGTCAAAGAGGTCCTTAAATTCATCCGGTCCTCCATTCCCGCTACAATTGAGATAAAACAGAATATCGAAAGTGAATCTCTGATCATGGGGAATTCCACCCAGATTCATCAAATACTTATGAATCTTTGCACCAATGCCGCTCACGCCATGGAAAATAAAAATGGTACTCTTGACGTGCGCTTAAAAGATATAACGGTTGATGGAACAAAAAATTGGCATACATCGGATATTAAATTGGGTGACTATATTGAAATCAAGGTTTCTGACACCGGAACAGGGATTCAACCTGAAATTATGAAAAAGATTTTCGAACCCTATTTCACCACTAAAACCATCGGAGAAGGAACAGGTATGGGTCTGGCTATGGTTCACGGTATTGTTGAGAGTTACAATGGTAAGATCGTCGTGGACAGTGCATTAGGTGGGGGAAGCACTTTTACAATTTGCTTGCCCATCGTTAAAAAGCGAAAAGGCCATGGCCCATATGAATCAGGCGTATTACCCACCGGCACGGAAAGAATCTTGTTTGTGGACGACGAAGACACTATTGCCAAAATGAGTGGTCAGATTCTATCACAATTGGGGTATTCAGTTACAACAAGAACCAGCAGCATAGAGGCTTTAGCGCTATTCAAAGCGAAGCCAAACCATTTTGATTTGGTTGTTACCGATATGACCATGCCCAATATGACCGGGGATGTATTAGCGATCGAACTGATGAGCATTCGGCCAGATATTCCGGTTATCCTTTGCACCGGTTATAGTAAAAATATTTCTGAAAAAACAACCCTGAGAATTGGCATCAAAGCCTTCGGCTACAAGCCTATTATTATAGCGGATATGGCGAAAACCGTTCGAAAAGTTCTGGATGAGGCCAATTCGGGAAAGTGACTGGATAAAAAGAATTCAAAAAGGTTAATTCAGGGGCCGGGGAGTTTATCCCAAGACTGGGTATCGATGACTGGCCAGTGAAAAACTACCGTGGCCATATACCCAGCCATCGGCGTGGGACTTGCACCAGGTGGCCTCTTTATCCAGGCCACGGAGCCTTTTAGGAACAAGGCCTTGATCCTTTTGTTTTTTGTGCCAGATAGGACCTTTTGCCCGGTTCATCATCTTATCGGCACTGATAACGCGTCCATTGCTTCAGTTCAGGAAACATTTGAAAAATGAACGTTGCTGGTTTTCCAGGGTGATGGCAGATTTTTTTTAAGCGATCTCTGAGCTGCCTTTCGCTTATCGGTTTTAGGTTTAAATCCTTAGCGATCAGATCCCAGTACGCGATCGCCATCTTATGAATTTGAACATAGGTTTTAATTTTCATCTTAACGGACAAGACGGCAATGAACATGATCAGCCATTCAGGGTATTGGAACTTTGGCCCCCTTTCTCCAGTACGATCAGGATCGGGAAAGTCGGTTTCATCCAGAAAATCCCTGAAGAATTCACGGGTCTGTTCAATTAAGATATAATTACAGTGGGTTAGGGACACAAAAATTCCCCGGCCCCTTAACTAAATAGCACAAAAGCGAATCATGTCCAAGATCGGAGGATAGGTCAATGCTGGCGAACGGGCTGATCGCCAGAAAATCCTCAATACTTTTTTTTAAAGCGGATGTTTACCCATCATGGCAAAAATACTGATTATTGATGACGATGACGGCGTGTGTAAGGTTTTATCCCGGATGGCCAAGAGTGAAGGTCATGATGTCACATCCGTTTTGACCTTGAATGATGGGTTAAAGGCATTGCGGTCCGTCGGATTTGATGTGGTTTTTTTAGATGTAAAGTTGCCCGATGGAAACGGTTTAGAGATGATACCCAAGATAAGAGAAATACCGTCTTCACCCGAAATCATTATCATAACCGGCTTTGGAAACCCTGATAGTGCAGAAATTGGAATCAGACGTGGGGCATGGGACTACCTCGAGAAACCGTTTTCACCTCAACGTATCATCCTTGCTATCAAACATGTCCTTCAATACCGCGAATCCAACCACCATTCCCTTTTACCCTTTGAAATGAAGTTAAAAGGGGTCAAAGGACGAAGTCCGAGAATGAAAGAATGTCTGAATATTTTAGCTCAGGCAGTCGGGAACGATTCAAATGTTATCCTTACGGGGGAGACTGGAACCGGCAAAGATTTTTTTGCAAGGGCGCTCCATAACAACAATTCCCGCGCCAGTAAAAACTTTGTAGTGGTCGATTGTGCTGCGCTTCCCGGGGAACTCGTGGAAAGCCTGCTTTTCGGCAGTAAAAAAGGCGCCTTTACAGATTCAAAGGAGTCAAAGGTTGGACTGATAGAACAGGCGGATGGGGGGACGCTTTTTCTTGATGAGATCGGTGAGCTTCCCTTTGCCAACCAGAAAGCTTTTCTTCATGTACTAGATACCCATCAATTTCGTCCGATAGGCGCTAAAAAAGAGATTAAAAGTGATTTTCGTTTAATTTCAGCAACCAACAGAAATCTTCAAGGGCTGGTTGAAAAAGGCCTGTTCAGGGAAGATCTCTTTTACCGGCTTAATCCATTTACCATTGTCTTGCCACCGCTAAGAGCACGCTTAGAAGATATTGAGCCGTTGGCCCTGTATTGCATGTCGCAAGCATGCCGGAGAATCAAGTTAGAAACCAAAAGTTTTTCTTCCAATTTTTTTAGCTTCTGTGCCTGCTACGACTGGCCGGGTAATGTTCGGGAATTGTTCAACACCATCGAAACGATGATTTTTCAAACACCCAATGAACCTATTTTATTTCCAAAGCACCTACCTGAACATATTCGCGTTAAGGTGGCAAAGACTTCGTTTGATACCGATAAAACAAAACAAGATAAAGACGGCAAGAAAAAAAAAACAGCCGTTACTGAAACATTTCTATCCTTTCAGGATTTCCGGGCAACCACTCTTGAAGAGGCGGAAAAAAGGTATTTTTTATCACTGCTGCTCTTTACGAAAGGCAACATCAAAGAAACCTGCCGGGTATCCGGTTTAAGTCGCTCCAGCATATATAATTTCCTGAAAAAACATGACATAACCCGAAACGGTTGGCAGGCCCCTGAAGTTTAAAATTTTCGACACCCATCCAATATTTTAGACCCATGTCCCTGCTTTCTGGAAAAAAACCCCTTTTTATTCTTCTTCCATAATCCGTAAAATTCCATAACCCGCTGTAATCAATTTGATTGTCTATCGAACAGGCTTTATGGCGCGTTCCTTGCTAATCATAATAATGAGAAAACAGAATATCCACATTTTTTCCAATAAACAATAAAGGGAAAATGACAGAAACAAAGGTGCTTTTGTATACAAGAAATAAAGATGTTGTTGCCGAGCGGCTTCACAATTTGATTTCAGCATTAGTCCCAGAAAAGAACATTGAAATCAGCCGATCGATCAAGCGCCTTTCCCAGAGCCTGGGCTATTCCAGTACTTATAATACCCTTGCCGTTCTTTTAGCGTCCAGTGAAGAGAACCTGCAAGAGTTGTTGGCCATTAACGACTTTCTCGTCAACTTCCGCATTATTCTTATTCTCCCTGATGACGAAAAGGAAATGATGGCTAAGGGATATCGACTCTATCCACGATTTGTCAGCAATATTACCAGCGACTTTAAGGATGTGGGCGCAGTTATGAAGAAAATTTTGAAGAATATTTAATGATCAAGATTCCCGTAATCGAAAGAGCGAGGAAGAAGATGGAAGCTAAAATATCCGATAGAAGTAAGCGAAGCGCTATAAACATCGCATTTGTGCATCATAAGGGCGGTACGGGAAAGACGACTTCGTGCCTGAATATTGCCGGATGGCTGGTTAAGATGAATAACAAGGTGCTGGTAGTGGATTTGGACCCGCAGGGAAATGCAACGGCGGGCTTGGCTGTTGACCGAAAAACGATAACCGGTTCACTTTACGAAGCCCTTTTCGGTCAAAAAAAAATAGAAGAAATTATCCTTGAGACGGACTCGGGCGTTTTCCTGGCGCCTTCCTCTTCACATT
>CAZQLG010000057.1:0-2576 GCA_964594105.1 uncultured Desulfococcus sp.
GTTGCGCTTCATCCTTCGTTTTTTCATGGTACGCTAAGTACAAATCATCACTCAGAATTTGCGTGCCTCGCCAATTTTATAAAATTGGTGGAGCTTTTTTTTTGCCATCGAAATCCGACTTTTTACAAGTTTGTCAATTTTAATTCATCATTGAACTATAAATTTTTTTAATATGCTTGAGAACACATATGACTGACAGTTTAAATTTAAATACAGGACTGGAAATTGAACCCCGGATTGCATTTCTACGGCAGGAACTTCATCAACACAATCATCGCTATTTTGTCCTAGATGATCCGGTTATTTCCGATGCGGAATATGATCGCATGATGAAAGAACTTATTGAACTGGAAGAAGCCTGGCCGCAATTTTTACGTCCGGATTCACCCAGCGCAAGAGTCGGTTCCCCACCCCTTGAAAAGTTTGATACAATAACACATACCGTGCCGATGATGAGTCTTGATAAAGGCTTTAACATGGATGATTTGATCAGCTTTGACCAGCGTATCCGAAAACTATTAAAGATAGATACGGATATTTTTTATACGGCTGAACCCAAAATTGACGGTGTTGCCGTTGAACTGGTTTATAAAAACGGAACATTGATAATGGCCTCAACAAGAGGGGATGGTGTCACGGGTGAAGTCATAACCGCAAATGTGAAAACGATTCAAACAGTACCGCTTCAGCTACAGCAGAACAAATTTTTGCCTGTTCCCGCATTGTTGGCGGTGCGCGGTGAAGTATTTATCAGCAAGGAAAATTTTAAACTACTCAATGAAGAACGGGCAAACCAGAATCTTGCCTTGTTTGCCAACCCGAGAAATGCCGCAGCCGGATCATTGCGTCAACTGGATTCATCAATCACCGCCCTGCGGCCTTTGGAGATCTTTATATATAATGTCAGCGATGCGACTTTATTGAAAACCGATTCCCAGGCAGAGACCCTGCAAAAGCTCAAACAGCTGGGGTTGCGAATAAACCCGCTGATCCTTTCAAAAGCGTCACTTTTCCAAGTGATGGGGTATTACAGGGACTTGGACGCAAAGCGCCTGGAACTTGCATATGAGATTGACGGGCTTGTGGTCAAAGTTGACCGATTTAAAGATCAGCAGACGCTGGGGGAGACTTCCCGGAGCCCGCGATGGGCGATTGCAATAAAATTTAAAGCAATGCAGGAACGTACACGGGTTTTGGATATTCAGGTCCAGGTGGGACGAACTGGAGCGTTGACCCCGGTTGCGCATCTGGAACCGGTGAATGTGGCCGGGGTTATGGTCAGCCGGGCAACGCTGCACAATGTAGATGAAATTATGAAAAAAGATGTCCGTATCGGGGACATGGTTTTTGTTCAGCGTGCCGGAGATGTTATTCCTGAAGTTGTTAAAGTCATTTCTTCCAACCGGACCGGGAGTGAACGAAAATTTGTTATGCCGTTGGTTTGCCCGGTTTGTGGTATGCCGGTATTTCGTGATGACGAAGAATCTGCCACCCGCTGTGTAAACGATGAATGCCCGGCAATTATCCAGGGCAAGATCAAGCATTTTGCAGCCAAAGGCGCCTTTGATATTGACGGTCTGGGCGACAAGCTGATTGATCAACTGGTGGACAGGAAATTAATTTTTTCTTATGCTGATTTATTTTCTTTAAGCGTTGATGGGTTGATGGATCTGGACCGCATGGGCGAGAAATCGGCGCAAAATATTATTTTTGCTACCGAGAAAAGCAAGCGGATCAGTTTTGCGCGGTTTTTGTATTCGCTTGGCATCCGGCATGCGGGTGAACACATTGCCCGAATACTGGCCGCTGAATTTGAGGATATTGCGTCTGTTTTTGCTGCAACCGCAGAAACCCTTAAAGCGATTGAAGGCATTGGCCCAATCGTTGCCCACAGCATTGTTGATTTTTTTGCTCAGGAAAAAAATCGAAATATCATTGATCGGCTAATGAAAAGCGGGATCATCATCGAAAAGGATACAGAAAAAAATGTTAAGGGCGATGCGCCGTTGAGAGGGCTGACATTTGTTTTGACGGGTAAGCTGGAAACCATGACAAGGCCACAGGCCAAAAAAATGATTGAAGGGGCGGGGGGGGCTGTTACCGGCAGCGTCAGCAGCAAGACGGATTATCTGGTTGCTGGTGATTCGCCGGGATCTAAGTGGGATAAGGCAAAGGCCATGGGCGTTCAACGCATCAATGAATCAGATTTAAAAAATATGGTGACCTGAATATTTTTGATTTCTATTAAATTTAGGATATAGGGGCGACCTATGAATGTGAAAAAAGCAGTTCATGCAATCATCAGCGGCAGGGTGCAGGGCGTTTTTTTCAGGATGGAAATCCGCCAGGCGGCTGAACGGATTGGCGTTTTCGGGTGGGTTCGAAATCGGTCGGACGGGTCGGTAGCGGCGGTATTTGAAGGGGAATCCGAAAAAGTGGATCAGGCCGTTGACTGGTGTAAAAAAGGTCCGCCAATGGCCTCTGTTTTAAATATAAAGACAGATGAGATCGAATATGCGGGAGATTATACAAATTTTTCGATTCGATCATAGTATCGCGTCAAGGATGAAATGTCG
>CAZQLG010000057.1:2676-10238 GCA_964594105.1 uncultured Desulfococcus sp.
GGCATGATATAATACTAAGTCATAAAAAAGGGGAAATATGATATAGGCTATCATATTTCCCCTTTTTTTAACTGTATTTAATTCTATTACACGGAATCTTTTAATGTCTTGCCGGGTTTGAATTTTACCACATTGCGCGCTTTAATTTTAATCGGATCTCCCGTCTGAGGATTTCTGCCTGTTCTGGCTTTACGGCGAACTTTAGCAAATGTACCAAATCCGACGAGTGTTACTTTACCGTCTTTTTTCTTTAACGCTTTCGTCACACCTTCCATGAATGAATTCAATGCGGTTGTAGCGGCGACTTTGGAAATCCCTGCGTCTTTGGCCATTTTTTCTACCAATTCTGCCTTAGTCATTGTTCCCTCCCATTTAATTAACGTTAATGATTCTGAAAAACCCTGATTAATTGGAACGTTAAAGGAGGTTTTTTAGCTTGTCAATAGAAAAATGGGTTTTTGGGATATTTTTTTGAAAAAATATGTTCTCAACCTGCTTTATAAGCGAGTTTTATTTCAATACTAACTCAAAAAACACTGATGCCATACATTGAAAGGATGATCGTCTTGGCGTGGAACGATTCATCGGTTTTGTTCGGTATCGAAGAGATTGGAAAAGTCAGATTGTCTACGGGTCTATTATTTTTTTCCTTAAAAAACAAATGGTTAAAATTATTTTATCGGGCAATCCCTTTTATTTCAGTGAGTTGGATAAACAAATGATTTGTTCGAGATTTGTATAAATTTTTGGGCGACAGATAAATAAATAATACTAATATCGGAATCGTGCATGTTCCTACTTCAGCCGCTGGAAATATATACTCAAAAGTATATTAAATGAAGAAATTGCATGAATTTTTCCCTGCTTGGGCTGACCCGGTGAACATTGTACGGAAAGTCAAACAAGATACAGCATTCAGCAACATGATGTTATAAAAGTGCGTCCACAAATAGTTTGGCATCAAATTTCTGGAGATCATCGACACCTTCACCGATGCCGATATATCGTATCGGGATTTTTAAGGCGTTGCTGATACTTAAAACAATCCCGCCTTTTGCCGTTCCATCAAGCTTGGTCAGCACGATGCCGGTAATATCAATTTGTTCATTAAATAATTTGGCCTGGGATACAGCATTCTGGCCGGTCGTTGCATCCAGAACCAGCAGGGTCTCATGGGGGGCGGAGGGGATTTTTTTACCAATACTACGTTTGATTTTTTTTAACTCTTCCATTAAATTCACCTTGGTATGCAGCCGTCCGGCCGTGTCAACAATAACCACATCAATATTCCGTGCGAGTGCAGCTTCAATACTGTCAAAAGCGACCGCCGCAGGATCTGATTTGTCACGGTGTTTAACAATGTCGGCATTTGCACGATTCGCCCAGATTTCCAATTGCTCGACGGCTGCTGCACGGAATGTGTCTGAGGCAGATAAAAGGACTTTTTTGCCTTGCGCGGAATATTTGGCAGCCAGTTTTCCAATGGTGGTGGTTTTGCCGACACCATTGACCCCCACAACCATGATGACCTTGGGTTTCCTAAAGATTTCTTCTGGTGTTTCAATATCAATTAAAGCCAGCATTTCTTTTTTAAGCTGGGATTTGAATTCGTCAGCGTTTGAAATTTTGTCCGCTTTTTTTTCGATGCGCTGCATCAATTCCATTGTTGTCGGCACTCCGATGTCTGAAGTAATCAGTACCTCTTCAATCTCTTCTAAAACATCATCATTGATTTTTCGGCTTTCAGAAAGAATGGCATCCAATCGTTTTGAAAAAGATTGCCGGGTTTTTGAAAGTCCTGATTTGAGACGATCCAGAAATCCAACCACAATAACCGGTTTTTCCGGTACAGACTCAGCGAGTCGTTCTTTTTTTCGTTCTTTTTTTTCAGAAACCGGCTCGGTCTTTACAGGGCCGGAAAGGGGATCAGACGTTTTTATGATCCCAGAAAGATTGTCAGCAGGTGGTGATTCAATAATTTTTTTAATTGTTTCATCAGCCGCAGATCCTTCTATCTTATCAAAAGACACGTCACTATCTGTATCAATAATTGTCTTAAAATCATCATCTTGTTCTTGTTCCATTTGAATCAGTGCAGATTTTTTTAATTTCTGGCGGTTTTTGATTTGTCTGGCAATCAGAAGCAGTAAAATGATTGTCAAAAATCCGGATATTTCCGGCAAAGATTCATATATATGAATTTCCAAAACAAAATTGATTACAATGTCATATATAGCAATAAGTTGTTCAAACATATAAGGTTACCTTTTTAATTGATTCAGGTTTAATTTTGTGAATGAGGTCGTCCTGCCAGTTTTTCAATATCCACGGAAACAAGTTTTGACACCCCGCTTTCCCCCATGGTAACGCCAAATAGCATATCGGAAAATTCCATACTTCTTTTGTTGTGGGAGATCATGATAATTTGAGATTTTTCGCCGATAATTTTTAGCAGTTCGTTAAACCGGTTGGTGTTGGCTTCATCAAGAGGGGCATCAATTTCATCCAGCAAACAATAGGATGCCGGGTTGACAAGAAAGATCGAGAATATGAATGCGATGGCGGACAAGGCTTTTTCACCACCGGATAAAAGGCTTAACCGGGTGACTTTTTTCCCCGGCGGGTGGATCATCAATTCCACCCCGGTTTCAAGGGGCGTTCCGGGATGCGTTAGCTCAAGCCACGCAGAACCACCGGGAAAAAGTTTTGGAAACATGGCTTTGAACTGTTTGTTGATATTATCGAACATTTCCATAAATAGTTTCTGGGTAATCCGGTTGATTTTTTTAATTACACTCTGCAAATCTTCAATTGCTTTAATCAGATCATCACGTTGTTGTATGAGAAATTCATAACGGCTTTTCTGCTCCTCATAAGATTCGATTGCCCCTAAATTGACGTCGCCAATTCGATCAATTTTTCTTCTGAAAGAGGCAAGGGCCGCTTCTGTTTTTTCGATGGAGAAATCTTTAGACAGAACCATTTCCTGAAATTTGGTCAAAGACTCGGAAAAAGACTGCGAATATCGGTCCAGAAAGCGGTTGACCACATTTTCACGCTTGATATTAAAACCGGAAAGTTCAAGCTCAAGCTGGTGCACTTTTTGCTGAATTTCTTCAAGAATGTTCTTGGTCTGGTTGATGGTTTCATCTGTTTTACTGATTTCAGTGATGATGTGCTGATAATCCGCATCATAATCCTGTAATTCTATGTTGATGCTGTTTAATTTTTCAAGTGTAACAGACAGTTCTTTTTCCGTTGCCACTATCTCAGAAGCCGCCTGTTTGTTTTTTTGCGTTTTAATGATGATATCTTTTTTAGTTTGTTCGGTCTGTTTTAATCCCTCTGCCTGAAATTCTTTCAGTCGCTTGAGCGTTTTGTTCGTATTTTCAAGTTCTGCATTAAATCTTGTTAATGAAAGTCTTAAATCCATCTCTGTCTGATTAAATATCTTTATCTGTTCAGATAATGAAGAAATTTGGTCGGTAATTTTCTTTATTTCCTTTTCAGCGGCTTCTTCATTTTGGCTGATTTCCGCAAGCGCGGCATCATGCGCGGCCAGTTCATCTTCAATGTCAGTTTTTTCACCTGACAGCTTTTCTTTTTCAAGGGTGATGATCTCATAATGGTTTAAGGTATGCTTCAGCGTTTCGGATGCTTGAAAATGACGTTTTTCCGCATCTAAAAATTGTTTTTCAAAATTGTTTTTCTGAACAGTTAGTTTTTGGACACTCATCTCCAGTTGTTTTACCTCAGATTCAAGATTTTTCTGAATTCTTTGGCCGGATTCCAGGGCGGCATCCATTTCAGTAATTTTTTCTTTCAATTGTTTCAGTTGCAGCTTTTTTTTGTAGATACCGGATAACTTGTCCTGGCTGCCGCCGACCATCATGCCGTTTGAATAGATAATTTCTCCTTTTTTAGTCACCACTTTGCGGTAGCCATTGGCTGGTGTGCAGATTTTTAATGCTGTATCAAAATCTTCAGCCACGCCAACATCCTGCAAGAGTTCAGAAAACATTGCTTCATATCCGGCCTTGAGTGTCACGTGGTTTATCAGAAGCGTCAGGTCCTGTTCCTGATATGATGTTTTTTTGCTTGGTTCCTTTAATGTCGATATAGGGATAAATCCACTTCTGCCGGTATTGCTTTCCTTTAAATAATGAATAGATGCAATGCCCGTTTCCTGGTTTTTGATGACAATATACTGAAGGGATTCTCCGAGAGCTGCTTCTATGGCGATTTCAAATCCGGGCTCTGGTTCCAGGCCATCAGCCGTTATTCCAATAATACCGTTTTTGAATGAGGAAGAAGACGCAGCGTCGATTTTGTCTTGCGTCATGACCGATTTAACACCGTCTTTATACCACTCAAAATTGTCATCCATTTTTTTTAAAGCCGTATATTCCGACTTTATTTTATTCCGATCATTTTGAAGCATATTAACCGTTTTAATCTGATTACCGAGCTGGGTGCTCTGATTGTCCAGATTTTTCTTTTTTTCAGCGATACGGCGTTTAACGCTCTCGCTGGCATCGTTGATATCCTGCAGGTTTTCTTTGGCATCTGATGCCGTTTTTTTTAAATTGGCAATTTTGTTTAAAAGATCCGCTTCATCTGTCTTGATTCGTTTAATTCGCTGCCGGAGATTCTCCTTATTGGATTCTGCATTTTTAAATATATTTTTAAATTTTGCTTTTTGAGCCATCAAACGCATTAGCTGAGATTTTTGTTCCTCAAGGGTTTTCTGCAGCACACTGAGCCGGCTTCGAATTTCCTGTGTTTCAGATGTTTTCTCACCCAGTGTAATCTGGTTTTCTTCGATCTGAACGCCCAGGTTTTTTCTTTTTACGGATTCTTCGGCAATTTCATCTTTAATTTTCTGGTTTTTTATCTCAAGGTTTATAATAGCCGCATCCAGTCCGGTGATTTCAGCAAACAATCTTTTTTCTTCGTTGCGCAGATATTTGAGATCATTTTTCAGATTGTCAATCGCTCTTTGGGCATCGGATTTTTTAGATTTTTTTTGTGAAATGATCTGGTCTTTGGAAAATCGGTCGGATTTGATTTTATTCAGGGCAGCATTCAGTTTTTGCAGTTCCGACACATGGGATTCGTCTTTTTCTTTTAATCCAGATAAAATGTCCCGGGTGCTGGCTATTTGGGAGGCGTATCGCTCATGGTAATAAACAGAAACAAGAATATCCGATTTTTTTAAACCATCCCGAAAATCTTTATAACGCGATGCTTTTCTTGCCTGGCGGCGGAGACTGGTCATCTGTTTTTTAATTTCATCAACAATGTCGTTTAAACGCAGCAGGTTTTGGTTGGTTGCATTAACTTTGCTGATCGCTTCATTTTTTCTGGTTTTATAACGGGTAACACCGGCGGCTTCTTCAATAAAGGTTCTTCTGTCTTCCGGTGCAGCATCCGTGATCGCTCCAATATTCCCTTGTTGAACAATAGCACATGACCGTGTCCCCATGCCGCTGCCTAAGAACACGTTATGGATATCTTTGAGTCGGCATGGTTGTTTGTTAACAAGATAGGCGCTTTCCCCGGAACGAAAAAGGCGGCGGGTTATCATGATTTCAGTTAACTGGCTCAGTCCGGTTTCAATGGTTTCAGGGGTATCATTGGAAAGTGTGAGTGACACCTCGGCCATATTGAGCTGAAGCCTTTTTTCAGTGCCTGAGAAAATAACATCACCCATGGATTTCCCGCGGAGTTGTTTGATGCTTTGTTCTCCCATAACCCATTTGATTGCATCAATAATATTACTTTTTCCACAGCCATTTGGACCAACAATCGCGGATATACCCGAGGGAAAGTTAATGGTACACTTGTCCGGAAATGATTTAAATCCAATAATTTCTAGTCGTTTTAGTCGCATATAGGATTATGACAACCGATCTGTAGTGTTAATGGGGTTTGTAAATGACAGCAATGAAAAATATCGAGATTAATTGGGTCCATGCTTTTTTGTGGCAATAATAATGCACCACTTTATTTTAGCTAAATTTTTTATTTAACCTAAATAAAAACCGCTGTGCAATAAAAAATTCATTCCTTGATTATTAAAAAGCTTTTCATGGTGACGCATCACCACTGTTTGAAAAAATAACTTGTCCATCATTTCAAGTGTTTATGAATGAGTTATTTGGGAGTCGGATTTCGATGGCAAAGAAAAAAGTTCCACCAAATTCTAAAATTGGCAAGGCGCGCAAAGCCTGAGTGATGATTCTTGCTTAGCGTACTATGAAGAAACGAAGGATGCAGCGCAACAAAGAATTTGGACTTTTTACAAAGCCATCACAAGTAAACGGGCATAAATACATCCATATTGATTGTTTTTGCACACAGAATAACCCCATCGTCAGGGTCCGCAAAATATCTTGACTCATTTAAAAGGATAGTTAAAAATATCATATTTTAAACAATTAGTTATTGATAAGGTTCTTTGTTTCTTTGTCTATCATAGCCATTACTTGGATATTTCAATTATTCAGTGTACGTCGTGGTTTGTTAAATTTTTAAGAGGTATGCATAGATGAAGATAGATGTGAAAGCGCTTGGCGATTTTGAAGACGCATTGAATCCGGCATTTCCTGAACAAAGCGGAATCCCGCCCCAGATTCTTGGGTATGGTGAAATTTCAACAACTTTTTCCATGTCATCCATGCCGGATGTTGCGTTTAAACGAATGCCGCCGTTTGGAAATTTCGAGCAGATTTCAGCATATAAAAAAGCCGTTAAAAAATACTGTTCGCTGCTGACGGATGTGTGCGGAATTCGGGTGTCTGAATATGCTTTTTATGAATTTTTTAATTGCCATGAAGAACATATCCTCTATGTTGCCCAACCCAGACTGCGCCAGGACACCATTGGACACAATGTGCTGAAATCAGGAACACCCCGGGAACTTGAAGCGATGATCAGCGCTCTTCTGGAACGGTTTATCCGTCTTTTTAAATTTAATTATGAAAACAGGCAAAGCGCGTCCCTTGGACTTGATGGACAGTTGTCCAACTGGAGTTTTCAATTTTCCGAAGAAAATCCTGTGGACCCTGTATATTTTGATATTACAACCCCACTGTACAGGGTGAACGGCAAAGAACAGCTGGATACGGAAATTTTTCTAAAAAGCTGTCCATCCTTTCTGGTCTGGCTGGTTCGATGGCAGTTTCTTGACGAAGTCCTTGACCGGTATCATGATGTGCGCATGATTTTAATTGATATGGTCGCCAATTTTCATAAAGAAGGCCGGGAAAATCTGATTGAAAAGGCATTGTCGATGATCAACGCATCGATTGAGAAAGAAAATCTGGATACAAAGATTCCGCGCCTGACAAAATCCGAAATAGACGGTTATTATAAAAATGATGCGTTTATCTGGGCGCTTTTTTTGTCGCTCAGGCGGATTGATCGGTTTATGAAAACAAAAATATTCAGGCAACGGTATAATTTTATCCTGCCGGGCAAGATCAGCCGTTAGTCTTTTTTATTGATTCTTATATCTTTTCCGGTGTTTCCGGGTTTTGATAAGGACTAAATATATGTGC
>CAZQLG010000057.1:10338-11729 GCA_964594105.1 uncultured Desulfococcus sp.
ATTCTTATATCTTTTCCGGTGTTTCCGGGTTTTGATAAGGACTAAATATATGTGCGATACCCATGTACTAATAAAAAATAATGTTGTGTATTTTGCGAAGAACAGTGACAGGGAACCGGGTGAGGCGCAACTGGTTGTTCGCATCCCCTCTGAATCAAATAACAAACTGCCAAAATTGAACACAACGTATATTACCATTGATCAAACGGCCAGCCGTCATGGGGTGATTTTGAGCAAACCATTCTGGATATGGGGCGCGGAAATGGGGGCCAATGATCGGGGCGTGGTGATTGGGAATGAGGCGATATATTCCCGGGTGATCGATAAAAAGCCTGGACTTATCGGCATGGATCTTCTTCGACTGGGCCTTGAGCGGGGGGATACGGCCGAGCATGCCATGCATGTGATTATTGATCTGCTTGAAAAATACGGGCAGGGCGGTGTTTGCGGTTACCGGGATCAGCGCATGCGCTATGATAACAGCTTTATTATCGCAGATGCTGATCAGGCATGGATACTGGAAACTGCCGGGCGCTTCTGGGTGGCTAAAAAAGTCATATCGTTCGGTGCTATTTCAAATTGCCTGACCATCGGTGAAGACTATGATTTAAAGTCAGACGGACTTGAGGACAAAGCCAAACAAAAAGGGTTTTTTAAATCCAAGGGTACTTTTAATTTTAAAAAAACGTTTGATACCCGTTTTATTCCGTTTTTCGCAGCTTCCCGCCAGCGGCACCAGTCCAGCTATGACTGCCTTCAGCAAACATTCCAGGGACAGCATAACCTTCAGCAGGTAATGAATAACCTGCGAACGCATTATGATCAAACCGCATCGCCGGATAGCGGAACAAACCGCGACATTTGCATGCACGCCGGCGGTTTTATTCGAAGAAGTCAGACCTGCGGTTCAATGGTGTCAAGATTGTGGAATAATAACAGCGCCCATTTTTTTACCGGGACTTCCGCAGCCTGTATGTCAATTTTTAAACCGGTATCTTTTAATTGTGATTTAAACTTCAGTGTTCTGAATCCTGACGGAAAAACCGTTGACGGATCTTTATGGCAGAACCATGAATACATTCACCGCCGTTTGATTTTTATGGATAAAAAGCGTCATGTGTTACAAGAATCCATTGCCCGGACGGAAAATGAGATGCTGTCTGTTTTTGAACAAAAAAATTTTGAGCCTTCTGCAGATGATATGATAAAAGCCGATGATATTGTTCGAAAATGGACAGACCGCTGTTTCCATGAATACCGGCATCACACGTTTCATTATCCCGCCATGAGCCTTTACAGCCGATTCTGGAAAAAGATAAACCAGCAGGATGGGTTTAATCTTTAGTGCGGCCGGGCAAGGTCGTGTAATCCAGCGGGTGGGAAGCCCGTCC
>CAZQLG010000058.1:0-11716 GCA_964594105.1 uncultured Desulfococcus sp.
GGGGAACCGGCTTTCCGGCGGTGAAAAACAGCGAATGTGTATTGCCCGTGCGTTACTTAAAAATGCGCCGCTTCTTATTTTAGATGAAGCCACCGCATCACTGGATACGGAGTCGGAACGACTGGTTCAGAAAGCCCTTGAAAATTTAATGAAAGGGCGGACATCGTTTGTTATTGCGCACAGGCTGTCGACAATTTCATATGCCAACCGTATTGTCGTGCTGGTCGGTGGTCAAATTGTTGAAGAAGGAAAACATGAAGAACTGCTGGCGCGAAAAGGGGAGTATTATAATCTTCATCAAATGCAGTTTTCAGATAATAATGATGCCGCTTCGGAAATTTCAGTCAACGTTACAGCATAATCACTATGAAAATGAATACGGCTGTTAATCGGTATATTTTCAAAGAACTGATTCCCCCATATACCATGAATCTGTTGTTTTTTATTTTTGTTTTTTTGATGCGCCAGATTCTTGAGATTACCAATGTGGTCGTTAACTATCAGGTCAGCTTAATGGCTTTTTTCTTAATGCTGGCTTATTCCATGCCGTATTTTCTTGCCTATATTATTCCGATGTCGGTAATGATGAGTGTGCTGTTAACATTTTTGCGCCTTTCCAATGACAATGAAATCGTAGCACTCAAAGCAAACGGCATCAGTCTCTATCATCTGCTCCCACCGGTGGTGCTATTCAGTCTATTAAATGCGTTGCTGACCGCATATATGGCGATATACGGTATTCCCTGGGGACAACAATCTTACAAGCAAATGGCGTTGAATGTCGTTCAGTCAAACTTTAACGTCGGATTAAAGGAACGGCAATTTATTGACAGCTTTGAAGGGGTGATGTTTTATATCAATAAAATTGATTTTAAAGACAATTCTTTAGGCGATATTTATATTGAAGACCAGCGTAATGAAGGGTTTTCCACGACCATTGTTGCTCCCAAAGGCAAAATTTTTAATGGTGAAGACAAGCTTTCCTTTATTTTAAGTCTCTACAATGGTGCGATTAACCAGGTAAATCTGAAGAACCGATCGGTTCACGCCATCCAGTTTGATTCCTATGATTTGCAGCTGGATTTAAAACATGCCGTTCAAAAAATCAGGGGGGAAAAACGAAACCGCAAGGAAATGAATTTAAGAGAACTGATGGCATTTCTAAAAACTGAAAAAATCAAAACGAAAAAATATTATTCCGTGTGGGTGGAGTTCCATAAAAAATTTTCCATTCCATTTGCCTGTATCGCATTGGGAATACTGGCCGTTCCCTTAGGGGTTCAGTCCTCATCAACCCGAAAATCAGCCGGCCTCGGCATTGGATTGATCGCTTTTTTGATTTATTATCTTTTGTTATCAGCCGGCCTGGTTTTTAGTGAGGCCGGTAATCTTTCACCGGTTTTGGGAATGTGGATGCCGAATGTTATTATGGGCGGATTGGGGATTTTTTTATTAATTAGAACCGCCAATGACCGACCGGTTGAAATTTTTCACCGGATCAATCAATTCATAATAAAGATTGTTCAAACTTTTTTTCGCGTCCGGTCTTCCAATTAAACTTTTTTTTGGTTTTTTTAAAAACGGCGAATGTTTAATGACAGTCATTCACAGATATATCAGCCTGCTTTTTTTTAAGTACTTCGGGATTGTTCTCGGGGTAGTCATTGTTATTTATTTATCCATTGATTTTTTTGGGAGAATCGATAAGTTCCTTGAAGCTGAAATGGCCCTACCGTTGATTGCTGCCTTTTTTCTTTACAAAATTCCGCTGATCGTATCTCAAATTATTCCGATTGCTGTTCTTTTAGGTGTGCTGGCAGCCTTTGGATTAATGGCTAAAAATAATGAAATACTGGCGTTAAAGAGTGGCGGCATCAGTTTGCATTATCTCCTGCTGCCGATTGCCGTCATTGGAATATGCCTGACCATTTTTTTGTTTATCTTTTCCGAAGTGGTTGTCCCAATCAGTGTGGTCAAGTCAAACCGCATTGAAGAGATGCGGTCCGGGACAAAAATGACAACTTCTAAAGAAAAAAATATCTGGATTCGGGGGACTCAATCCATTGTGCATATTGCGTATTATAATCCGGCGGAGCAGAAGATTTCAGGAATCAGTATCGCAAATTTTAACAAGGATTTTAGTTTGACAAGCCGTATCAACGCCCGGGCAGGAAAATACATTGATGGGAATTGGATTTTTTTTGATTGCCTGCTTCAGCAGCATCTGGATTCTCCCGATGCAGAACAACAGGTGACGTTTCATGATGAAAAAATTTGTCAAATAGACCTGCTGCCGTCAGAATTGCTGAGGGTGGTAAAGGAATCCGAGGAAATGCCGTTTTTAGATCTATACAAATATATTCAAAAGGTTGAAAGCCAGGGCTATGATGCCGCCAGGTACAGGGTGGATTTCTACGCAAAAATCGCTTTTCCGTTCATTTGTTTTATTATTTCCATGCTCGGTGCCGGGCTGGCGCTAAGAAATCCAGTAAAAGAAGGAATGACGATCAGTTTTGCGTATGGCCTCCTAACCATTTTTATTTACTGGTCTTTTTATAGTTTTTGCCTGTCCCTCGGGTATGGAAACGTTCTTCCGCCACTGCTTGCTGCCTGGAGTGCCAATCTGATTTTTTTTAGTGCAGCCGGACTGGCGGTCTATAATATAGAATAAAAATTATATTTGGTAGCAGGGCATGAACAAAATAACGCAGAAAATTCAGGCGGTAATGACCGGCGAAAAAATTGCAGGACCAGTGTTTCAGTTCCTGTTGCTGGTTTTATCAATACTTTATGGCATTGCCGTAAGACTTCGGGGCTTTTTGTATGATCATGGGATCTTTAAATCGCAAACGCTTCCCTGCGGGGTGGTATCCATCGGGAATTTAACGGTCGGCGGAACCGGTAAAACCCCAATGACCATTTATCTGGCGGAAATGTTGAAAGAAGCCGGATTCAAGCCAGCCGTTATTAGCAGAGGATATAAGGGAAAAGCAGAGAAAAAGGGCGGGGTCGTCAGCGACCGGCATCATGTTCTTTTAGAACCGGATATCGCCGGGGATGAACCGTTTATGGTGGCGCAAAAGCTAAAAGAGATCCCTGTTTTAGTCGGTGCCGATCGTTTTCAGATCGGCATGAAAGCAATGGAAAAATTTTCACCGGATGTTATTATATTTGACGATGCGTTTCAGCACCGCCGTTTGGAGCGGGATTTGGATATTGTGCTGGTTGACGACAAATCTTTTTTTGGCAACCAGTACCTTTTACCAATGGGTATTCTTCGGGAACCGGTTTCCGGAATTTCCCGTGGCGATGTGTTTATCCTCACCCGGTGTGATGAGCATTCAGACCGCAGTTTTGATCGCCTGACTGAAATAGCACATGGGAAACCGATATTTAAATCATTTCATGAGCCTTATGTTTGCGGAATTTATAACGGCACGGGCCAAGACGCTGCCGACAGCTATTCTGCCACGACATCACACAACTTCGATTTTTTAAAAACGTCCAAAGTATTTGTATTTTCAGGGATTGCTAAAAATGAAGAGTTCAGGGCAACGGTGGCGGGCCTGGTCGAAGAGGTTGTGGGTGCCGTTGGGTTTAATGATCATCACAAGTATATGGAAACTGATTTTCGTTTGATCGCCGGCAAAGCAAAAAAATGTTCGGCAGCGTTTCTGGTGACCACTGAAAAAGATTATGTTAAAATTGCCGATAAAATTCAAAGCCCCGTCGATATTGTCGTTGTCGGGATCAGGATATCCTTTAAACAGGATGCGCTGAAGTTCTCTGAATTTATAAAAGATAAAGTTGCGCATAGTTCGCATTAATTTTTCATGCAAAGAACAAGAAGGGCCGTAAAAATGGAAAAACCTTTTACGAGAAAAGATCTTGAAACCGGGGATTATCGTATTATTGCCAAAGGGCGCTGGGGAAATGCAGATCTTTATCAAGTTCAACGCGGTCTTAAAATATGGGTTGTTAAAGATTTTTTACCCTGCCCGCCCTTTATCCGGAAAACATGGGGACGATTTATGGTTAAACGGGAATTTAAGGCATTACAAAAGCTTGAAGGGATTGTCGGAATTCCCAAGCAGCCGTTTTTGCTTGATATATATGCAGTCTGTTACCGATTTATACCGGGTAAGACGTTAAAAGAAACGGCGCCAGAAATGATAGGAGATAATTTTTTCTTTCAGTTTGAGGATATTGTGCGAAAGATGCATCAGCGGAATATGGTTCATTTAGATGTCCGAAATCGGAAGAATATTCTGGTAACCGATGAGGGGCTGCCGGCGTTACTGGATTTTCAATCCAGTTTGAATCTGGAAAATACCCCCCAATTTTTACATAAAATAATGAAAGACATCGATATATCAGGCGTTTATAAAAACTGGAGCAAGAAACAACCCGCTTCTTTAGACAGCACCCGGCGGGCGCATCTGGCATCATTAAACAAAAAACGGTTTCTGTGGTTCTTGAAAGGGTATCCCCTGGGCACCAAAACGGATCGCAGGAAATAATTCGGATCTTTTTAATTCCATTGATGATTTATGTTAACCGCTTATACGCTGTCAACGAACATTGAATATTTAAACATTATTACGCTGCGCGCTAATATTGAAAATTTAAATAAAAAGACGCTGCAATCTAATCATACTGTTCTACCTCAAATTCCATCAATTTTAGCCTTGACAAACAGCTTGTCTATTGTACAAATGTCACAAATATATAGTTGGGCGGTAACATATGGATATTGTAATTGACACATCAGCATTGGTTTCGGTGATCGTTGGTGAACCTGAACGTGCTAAAATTATAGAAATAACGGCAGGAAATACACTGCTTGGCCCAGGATCTATTCCCTGGGAAATCGGTAACGCCTTTTCAGCGATGTTCAAGCAAAAAAGGCTGTCACTCGAAGAGGCGAAAAAAGGGATTTTTATTTTTAATAGCATCCCCATTCGATACATTGAAACTGATTTTATTAGTGTACTAAATATATCCAAACAATCTGGTATTTATGCATACGACGCCTATTTTTTAGATTGCGCCGCAAGACAAAAGGCACCTTTATTAACATTGGATCGAAGGTTAAAATCCTCTGCTCTTGATTTCAACATTAAAACCGTGGAGGTTTGAAATGCAAGTTTATACATATTCAGAAGCTCGGCAAAAGCTTGCCATGGTTCTTGAACAGGCAGAAAATACGGGCAAAGTTATAATTCGAAGGAAAGACGGAAGAACTTTCTCCTTGGTCCCGGAAAAAGCTGTTACTTCACCCTTAGATGTCCCAACAATAAAAGCGAATATCACGACACAAGAGATAGTTGACATCATTCGTGAAGGAAGAGAAAGGTAGAACTATCATTTGTGCTGACCTGTGTTAGCGGTTTCAGATGGCGTAAGTCGTCGGCCCGGTCAGCACAATTCAGCCGTTGGAAAGTCTCAGTGCATGCTTGAGACTTTGCGGTTACGGCTATCATCAGAGGTCAGCATATTTGCAAACAGCCACATCTGTTTTTTGTTGCCAGCGCAAAGTTTGACGGCTTCATAAAAAGTCGGATTTCGATGGCAAAGAAAAAAGCGCCACCAATCTCATAAAACTGGCAAGGAACTAAATCCTGAGTGATGATTGCTTCTTAGCGTACTATGAAGAATCGAAGGATGCAGCGCAACAAAGAATTTGGATTTCCAAATAACTTCATTGATTGTCGGTCAAACAAATCGTCGGGATTCCTCCCGGGGAGTCCATCGTGGTTTGATAGTCGGAAATCGAATAATTAAATAACACAGGTGCAATAATTTGCTACCCGTCATTTGTGTGGGACCTCGTACCGCGGCCCCATAATTCGCCGTTATACAAGGAGTATTGATTTATGATTAATCTTGACAAATCTAATTTGGTTGGGAAAGGACTTCATAGAGAATGCTATAGGCATCCTGAGAATGAGAATCTCTGCATCAAAGTAGTTGTGTTTGGTAACGCTGATGAAACTCGGCGCGAGAAAAGATATTACAGACACATTGAAAAAAGGAATATCTCCTGGGATATGATCCCTATGTTTCACGGTGATATTGAAACAAGTTTGGGCATAGGTTCTGTTTTTGATTTGATTTTGGATTATAATGGTGCAGTATCAAAGACTCTGGAATATTACTTATCCTCAAACGAGAAAACAGAAGCACACAATGATGGCCTGTCAAGTTCCTTATATTTACTGAAAGACTATTTACTTCAGCAACAGATTATAACAATGGCACTGAAACCTAAAAATATATCGTGTAAGAAGATGGATTCCGGAAGTTTTCGATTATTCGTTGTCGATAATATCGGAAATTCGGATTTTATTCCGATCTGCAATTACAGTAAATATTTTGCAAAAAAGAAAATACTTAGAAAGTGGAAACACTTTGAGGACAGCATGTTGAACACCTATAAGCGTAACAAAGCGTTGCATCGGATGCTCACAAGTTCGCACCGCTGAGCAAAGCGATTGGGCAGTCATAGACATAATTTTTATTGGATATTGAAAAAATGAAAACAACTCAGTGTTTTTAGTATACTAATAAAGAGGCCTGATCGTGCGCAGATTAAAAAAGAATGGATAGAGAATGTAATTGAAAACCCAAAAACCCAATTAAAACTGAGATGCAGTCAGATGGCAGGAAAAGGATGTGGCCAAAAATATAAACAATGGAAAAATATCTTCGAGTGTTTATATTGGACGATGGAGAAACAGTTCATAATGCCTTTTTCGATAGAAAGTTTAAGGAGGATTCGGTATGAAAGTTAAATATTTTTCTGATACGGATACAGCCCATGTTGAATTCACGGGGAATAATATTTATGAAACCAAGGAAATCAGTGAAAATATCTATATCGATTTAGATAAAAATGGCAACATGCGTGAGCATGACGATTGAACATGCAAAAGTGAATGCTGGCTTGCAGGAATTTTCATATCAAGAAATGTTCGCTCAAACAGCATAGTACTGCCCGGCAAGCCTTCAAAAACGACCCATTTTTATTACGTGCCTGAAAAACTGTTATAACGGTGTATCAATCGCTTTTAGCGACGCCATTAAAGTGGGCGGAGAAATGTAAAAAAATACAGAATAAAATAACAAATAACCGGTAAGAGAATATTGGTTAATACGTTGTTTTGTTCAAAGCTTTCTTTATTAAATGACCAGAGTTTGGTGGGATCAAAGCGTTTAAACCCTGGCAGGTACGGGTGAACATCCCGGCAGAAATCTTCATAATCTTTCCCAAAAAGTTCTGACAGAATTTTTTCCTCACGATTAACCCGGTTGATCATATAATAGTAGTATACAGCGGTGAGAAGAACCAGAAGCCATGGATTGCCGGTCATCATCAAAATTCCGAAAATAAGAAAGAAGCGGCTGAGGTACATGGGGTTTCTCACAAACATATATGGGCCGGTGACAGTCAGCTTTTTTTTTGTTTTAATGGTGGACATGCACCATATTTGAAGCAACTGGCCGAAAAAAGAAATAAATAATCCGGGTAAAAACCAGGCCGGACTCAGCTGCGTAAGCATCAGGATAAAAAGGAAAATTCCAATCGGAGCCCTCAATTTAAGAAAGGTTTTTCTTGTTTTTTTATTATTGAAGATGTCGTGAATTCGATTCAAAAAGCTCTCGGACATATTGTTTTCCTTTACTTAAGTATTGGTTATATCAAGGATTCTTCGAACCAGGCTGTTTATCTTATGATATCATTTGCCCGTTATGTCAACTTGTTTTAGGCAGATCGTTTTTATCAATGATGCTGCTGACTTTATCAATATCTTCCGGCCTGTCAACGCCGACGCTCATCAGTTCGGTTTCCACAACATGAATCGGAATGCCGTTTTCTATGAGGCGGAGTTGTTCAAGTTTTTCAATGCCCTCCACCTTTCCGACCGGAAGAGATACAAACTGTTTTAAAATATTTAAGCGAAACGCATAAATACCGATGTGCCCTAAAAATTCATCGACAGAACCCTCCCGGGGGAAGGGAACCATGGATCGGGAGAAGTAGATGGCGTTCCCGTTTTTGTCTAAAACAATTTTTACCTGGTCCGGATTTTCAGCGGTTCTGTAATTGATTTTTCGGGCCAGGGTTGAGACACATGTCGCGGGATTTGAAAAAGGCGCGACCAATTGTGAGATCATTTTGGGCTGCATTGCCGGTTCATCCCCCTGGATATTCACAACAACAGAATTTTCCGGGATGTTCATTTTAATCGCTGCTTCCAGAACACGGTCCGTGCCGCTGGGATGATCGTCACGTGTCATAATCACTGGGACGCTTAATTTTTTTGCGGCATTTTCAATCCGTTGGTCATCGGTTGCCAGGGCAACGGCATTGAGTTCAGGGCATTGGCTGGCCCTCTGGTAGACATGCCAGAACATGGGCATCCCGTGAATTTCGGCAAGCGGTTTTCCCGGAAAACGGCTGGAAGCATATCGGGAGGGGATAATGCCGTAACATTTGGGGCGGTCAGTCATATTTAATTAACCTCAATTTAATAGGGATTATTTAAGTGTAAAGTGACTAAAGTGAGCTAAATTGCCTGAAGTTGTGGACTGCGCAAAACGCGCGATCATTTTTAACATAAAAATTGAAAATGCCGAAGGCCTTAACCATAATCATGTCTGGCGTGACTTATTTCAAGCGTTAGTTCACTTTTAACGTTTTTGATTTACCTGATTTAAATTTAGTAAATTCGAAATGAGTTCACATGCCTGTTGCGTTCCGCCCTTTCTTGCTTCTATGTAGCGGATAGCGGCCGTCTGCCGTTGGGCAGCGGTTTCTGTCTGCCCGATGGTCTGCCGGAGTTGGTGTATTAGCCCGGAAGCAACAGATTGCCAGTTATTAACCTTGACCGCAAGTCCCTGGTTAAAAACATCATTACCCACCCATGCGAAATTTTCCCAAAAAGGGCCAATGATTGGTGTAATCCCATATATCATGGGTTCTAAAAAGTTCTGGCCGCCAAGAGGAACAAGGCTTCCGCCGACAAATACCGCTTTTGCAAGGGCATATGCCGGATTTAATTCTCCGAATGTATCCCACAAAATGATCGTGCCCTTGGCGACCGGCTTGCGGTTTAAGTCAGAACGGAGTTTATATTTGATATTAAGTCGATGAAGTGTCTGCTCCCAGTATTTAATACGGTGCATGTGGCGCGGGAACAATCCGATGACGGTTTCCGGCAGATTTGATAATATATTTTGAATGATGCTTTCAATCTGTGGCTCTTCCGGCTGCCGAACAGATCCCAGGACCAGAAAGGCGGCAGGATCCGGAATAAAAATCTTTAAGTGGTTGTCAGTGTCGCTAATAACAGTTTGTAATCGATCAAATTTTATATTGGGCATTGTCTGAACTTTTTGCGGGCCAAAAAGTGTTGCAAATCGGTTCGCGTCATCATCGGATATGGCAAGGATTTTGTCCGGACACAGTGTTTCCCAGAGAGAAGGCCATCGCATATACCCTTTCAGGCTTTTGGGGGTCACGCGACCGTTGATGATAATGGTTTTGACATTATTTTTTTTTAACGCAAAAAGAAGTCCCGGCCAGATTTCCGTTTCCAGCAGAATCATGATTTTTGGGTCAATGTGGTGAACCACTTTATCCATTATTGTGGGCCGGTCAAAGGGGATATAGGCACTCTCAACGGTGACCTGATTAATCCTTTTGGAGTCAATCGCTTTCTCGATAATATCAAGCCCCTGACGGGTGTTGGTCGTTACCAGGAAATGAATTGGGCCGGCGGAATGCATATTTTCAATTAATGATAAAGCCAGATATGCTTCTCCTGCCGAAGCGGCATGTATCCAGATATCTGCCGGTTTTAGTTTGTCACCGGTACATCGGCTGTCATACCCGTCTTTAAGGCGCGAATTGAGCCTCAGCAATGGTATACATACTCGCCAGAGGATGTCATATAGTCTCAATATCAGTAAAATCTTAGATCTCATAATCATGGGGTTTGAACTTTAATTGTTTTATTACAATGGCCGCTGGTTTATTTTAAAATTATGCCAAACAAATACCATTTATTTGATTTTTCATGCAATAAAAATAATGAGTCTGGTTTTCTGCTAAGTTTTTTCTAATTTAAAGGCAAATTCTGTGCGGTGAATGTCATCAATGGAAATAGACGAAAGCCAAATCAAATGCCAGTATCACCTGTAAAAAATGAGTATCATTTTACCGTATCAATAAAACATCCGCCACACCACCCACCAACTGAAGACGAGCCCTCCAAAACCGCACTAACTGAACCCTGCGTGTTGTCGAAACAATTGTGACTTTTCCATAGTCGTTAATTTGTCCGTAAACAGCCGTCTCGTCATCAGAAACTCCGAATACCACCCGGTTTGCCGCATATCCGAAACGTTAGCTAAAGCACATAAAATTGTCTTGATTTATGTCATTAAATAATGCATATTAAAAGCATCATATAAGATGCTGCTAATTTATTTATGAGGAGATGAAATGACATTAAGCATAACTGAGGATATACGTTCAATTACAGATTTAAAAAGAAATACCAACGCAATCCTTGAACAAATTCATAGAACCAAACGCCCCGTTGTTCTCACAGTGAATGGTAAAGCTGAAGCAGTACTTCTGGCCGCAAAGGAATATGAAAGGATTGCAAATGCATTTAATTTGCTTAAACTTCTAATCCCGGCAGAGGAAGACATAAGCAATAACCGCTATAAAGATGCGAGATCTTTTTTCAAGGAATTTAAAGGTGGCAAAAAAATATCAAGTTAATTTAACTCAGCAGGCACAAAATGATTTAGAACAAATTTTTTATTATATTGCGGATGACAGCATTAACAATGCTGCAAATTTTGTTCTTCAACTGGAGAAAAAAGTTTATTCACTTGAAGATTTTTCCGATCGTAATCCGTTTATACCTGAGAATGAATTTTTTGGTACTGACTACAGACATTTAATCTATAAAAAATATCGGATAGTTTACCGAATTGCTGAAAAATCAGTTTTTATTTTAAGAATATTCCATGGTGCAAAGCTTTTAAATCTATAAATGAAAAAAGAACGCTAAAAGGTATAAGTGCACTCGGTTTAAAATTGTATGCAGAAGCAGCAAATGTAAACAATTAACCAATATATTTAACTAACCAGATTAACGTACCAAAACAGAGGGGAGAGTCATGGCTAAAGGAAAAAATACTCAAAAAATAGATAAGAAAAAATCAGTAAAAACGTTGAAAGAAAAGCGTAATGATAAAAAAGAAAAGAAAGCCCAAAAGGGTAAGATTAATCCTTTAACCAAATGAAATTTTTGAAAGCGGGTCTGCTCTTTGGTTAAGAATTGTAGCACAGCAAAATGATCATATCGGGAAAAATTATATCAAGAACTTTTTTTCATATAACCATTTTGAAGTGTCCACTAATTCAGGCAGAAAATCTGTAATCGCTGCAATATGTGAGCAGGAAAAAATCATCAACGTCGTAAGAAATTTACAGAAGACCTTTTGGATCATGAATCGATAATTAAAGCGTTGAATATTAAGCATGGACAGTCCCGTAAAAAGTCAGATTTCGATGGCAAAGAAAAAAGCGCCACCAATCTTATAAAACTGGCGAGGCGCGCAAATCCTGAGTGATGATTAGTGCTTAGCGTACTATGAAGAAGCGAAGGATGCAGCGCAACAAAGAATTTGGACT
>CAZQLG010000059.1:0-11420 GCA_964594105.1 uncultured Desulfococcus sp.
CGAGTGTGGGGCGAAAGTTCCACCCAGGGTTCGAATCCCTGTCTCTCCGCCATTTCAATAACTTACGGGGCCTGAACATAGTTCGGCCCCGTTTTTATTTTCAAAATCGTTAGAAAAATCGTTAGAATGAATTTCAGTTTTTTGTTTGGCTTTAAGACACACGTCCTCCCCCTTTTAATCAATGCCGCAATAACCGGATCGGTTTGGTTTAAATATTTCTGTATATCTCCTGATCTCTAACTGAGATCCGGTTTGTGTCTTGCAACGATATCTTCGATTTTCGATTTGATTTTTTTTGAAATTTTTTCGGGTTGATTATCTGCAAAGATTCTTTTTGCATTTTCATTCAGTGCGGCCAGGATATCTTCACTGCCATTTGCTTCCCAGTTTTCAAAGTTGTTCCTGTCAAAAAACCGAGGAAAATACATAGATTTTTTGAAATTTGCACGGGTATGGTCTTCCGTCAGGAAATTGCCTCCGGGACCCACCTTCTTCATTACCTCCAAGGGTACGGTTTCATCATTAAAACTCAGCGGCTTAAGCATGTGCTTGATGATGCCGATAATTTCATCCGAGAAAAGAATGGATTCAAATGAGGAGGTAAGTCCACTCTCCAGATAGCCACAGTCATGAATAATATTACATCCGTTGAGAGTGGCGTTGTAAAGCGACATAGCATACTCAAAACCGGCCTGAGCATCCAGGACCTTGGAGTCTGTTGCGGCTGCGATACAGAAAAAAGGCAATCCGTAAAAATGAGCCATATCGGCAAGGCCCGCATTCAAGGTGTTCAGCTCGGGCGCCCCGTAACTGAAAATAGTGGTACGCATATCCATAATGGTGGCGTCGCCGCCAAAGATAAATTTTGCACCGGGCTGTTTCTGCTGAAAAACAACAAGGCCGGCCAAAGACTCAGCTATTGTCTGAACCAAGGTACCTTCAATTGTGGCCGGAGATGTCCCACCCATCATGGGGCTGGCGATATAGATGAAGGGGATTCCATATTCACAGCAAATTAATCCCTTGCCCACGCCCATCTCCGTATGAACCAGCGGAGATATCGGCTCGGTATACAAAATCAAGGGGGGTTTTATTTTCAGCGCATCCATACCGCCGACGGCCGCCGCGGCCATTTCAACCATGGCCGTCATATCGTTTCTGCCATGTCCGGTCACGATGACCGGTTTGGTCGTATTGGTAAGCATTGCCTCGTATTGATGAACAAAATTACCACCCAGCGGCGCGTCGTTGGCGATCCCAAAGGACATGATAAAATCGATATTCGGAAGCGCGTCGCAAAATCGGGCCAGGTTGCCGACATCCTGCTTTACACACAGTCTTCGTTTTCCGGATTCAAGATTCATGGTCGTGTTGCAATCCGACCCGGTTCCATAGTAGCATGCGTTGTCTTTCAGCACCATGGCGGGTTCACCGTTACGGTCGTAAACTGCAATCTCACCGGGGGCGGATTCAATGGCCTCCAGCACGAGCTTGCGGGGAATTTTCACCTTTTCCGGGTTGCTTACATCGCACCCTGCGCGGCCCAGAATCTCCAGAGCCTCTTCACAGCTCACATTACAACCGATATCTTCCATCAGTTTAAGGGCATATTCGTTAACCTGATTGATTTGCTCTTTTGATAAAATTCGATTTTTAGAACCCTTTTGTTGATAATTATCCATTTTTGATTCTCCTCTCTTTTTTATGCCAACTTAAAATATTTTGAATTTGAATTCAGGGTGATAAATGTTTCCGTGTAGGTGATCCCATCGATTTTTTTTAAATCATTCCTGAATAAAACATCATTGAGCGAATTCATGGAATCAACCATAACCTCAAAAAAAAGGTCAAACCGTCCGGCGGCATTCCATGCACTGGTAACAGTTGGAATTTTTTCAAGCTCCTTAATTATCTGTTCATGATTTCGCTCTTTGATGTTTACCCCGACGATAGCTGAAACACGATTGGGCAAAACAAAGGGGTTAACTCTGGCTTCTAATTTTAAAATCCCCCTGTTGATCAGACGCGTTACCCGGTTTTTAACGGTACCCTCGGAAGCCTCAAGGTTCTTGGCAATTTCTTTATAAGGCCTGCGGGCATCCTCTTGAAGCGCAAGAATAATTTTTCTATCCAGAAGATCTATGTCTTTATCAGGTGATGTCATCTGATTAATCCTTGAGGCAAATTAGTTGTACAAATGAATCGATGTCCAGCCAGGGTCGCATACTGTTACCGATACGCTTTGTTGAAAACAAATATCGGAGTGATATTTGTTTGTCAATAGAAAATTTTTGAATTTTGATATAATATATAATTTTATTAAAAATAATTATATTAAATTGATTTTTATGCATCACAATGTCTTAATATTGTAATTATTTGTTTATATTTTTAGCCCCATCCACACAAAAAAATAGCTGCCGGTCACGGTTAATACCGATGTAAACGGGATAATTTGCGAAATCTGTGGATTAAAGGAAACATTTATGCCTTTTTAAAAAAACAATCAGGCCGCAGGACGACACTACCGTCGATGTTAACTGAATATAGGCTCAAAAGCAGATAATTCCTCCGGGGGTATATGACAGGCAATTCTGTGCCCTGGTTTTATCTCAATTTCTTTCGGTTTTACCTGTTCACAAATTTTGCCGACTTTTCTCGGACACCGTGAATAAAAAGGACATCCCGGCATGAAATCAATCGCATTGGGCATCTCTCCCGTGAGCAGTATCTTTCTTTGATTTATGCCAGGCTCAACTGCCGGAACCGCTGCAAGCAGTGCCTCTGTATATGGATGATATGGGGGATCAAATAGCTCCTCAGGAGGACCAACTTCACAAATTCTTCCCATATAAACAACCATGATACTATTACACAGATGGCGGATAACACTTAAGTCGTGGCCTATGAAGATATAAGTTATATTATGTTTTTCCTGCAGATCCAGCAGCAAATTAAGTATTCCTGCCTGGACGGATACATCAAGGCTTGAGATTGGTTCGTCAAGAATAATCAATTCCGGTTTTGTGGCAAAGGCCCTTGCTATACCTACCCGCTGTTTCTCCCCGCCGGATATTTCATGAGGATAACGGGTCAGATATAATTCATTTAAATCAACAGATTCCAGGAGTTCAATAACCCTCTTACGTCGTTGAGATTTAGAGACAATATTATAAAGGGCAAGGGGTCTTGTGATAATTTCTTCGATGGTTTTTTGTGGATTCAGGGTGGCTTCGGGGTTTTGAAAAACCATTTGAATTTTTTGACACATATCTTTGCTGCGATTACGAATAGTGCCTATCGTTTGATTGGAAAATAAGATGCTCCCCCCGCTTTTTTTCTCAAGTCCCACAATACATCTTGCAATTGTCGTTTTACCACATCCGCTTTCACCCACAATACCCAGTATTTCACCTTTTCGGCACTCAAAACTTATATCATCAATGGCACGCAGATTCCCTCTTTTAGTGGGGTAAAGTTTAATTAAATTGTTTATTTTTATCAAAAATTCATCATTTAGGGTAACTGCGTGTTTTTCATCAATCGATACCGGTTGGTCCCTATTTCTAAAAGTATCAAAAAAACATTTTATTCGTCTATTATCTCCGATTTCCAAAAATGAAGGTTTCTGCTGATGGCATTTGTCCTGGGCGAATTCGCACCGGGTCGAAAAAATACAAGAGGGTTTCAGTTCCGCCAGATTGGGCAAAAAACCTTCGATGGCATTAAGTCTTGTTTCAGGTTCACGGCTGTACGTTTTGGGAATACAATTTAAAAGTGCACGGGTATATGGATGGGCGGGTTCTCGGAATATTGATCCAGCACCACCTTCTTCAACAATCTCACCTGCATATATAATGGCCACCCGATCACACAGGTTTTTTACAACACCCAGGTTATGGGTAATATACAAAATAGCCGTGTTGTGTCTGGTTTTCATTTCGTTTACCAAATCAAGAATGTGTGCCTGGGTAGTGACGTCAAGGCCTGTTGTAGGCTCATCCATGATCAGAAGTTCAGGGGTGGTGCAAAATGCCATGGCGATCAACACCCGCTGCTGTTGTCCGCCGCTGATCTGATGGGGGTATTTGAGAGCGGTCAATTGCGGAGTAGGAAGGTGAACCTGAGCGAGCATTGCAACCGCTTGTTTGTGAGCTTCTTTGTTATTCAGTTTATAATGAATTTTTAGTATTTCAGATATCTGATCGCCGACCCTGTGACTCGGGTTAAGGCTTGTAAGGGGGTCTTGGGGAACCATGGAAATTTTAAGGCCCCGAAGGCTCAGCAGTTCCTTGCTGCTTAACGTCATAAGGTTGGTGCCCCGGAAGATAATTTCACCGCCGGCAATTTCACCGTTGCTGGATAGATATTTCATGACGGCATATGCCAACGTGCTTTTCCCACTGCCGGATTCTCCTACCAGGCCGAAAGCTTCACCGGATTGGATATCAAAAGATGCGTTGCGAATAGCTGGAAATTTAACGCCTCTGCTGTAATAGGTAATGTCTACGTTACGGACGGACAACACTGCCGATTCCGTTGAAGTGTCTGAATTGGCGCTTGCAGAATTTTTACCTGTCATGCCTTGGCCTCCTTGGACCGGGACCCCTTGGCGAGTAAAATATCTTTGAGTCCTTCCCCGAAAAGGTTGACGCCGATCACGGCGATAACAATGGCGATACAAGGGGCAAAGACCGGCCAGGGGGTTTCAAACATATAACCGCGTTCGCTGTAGGCCATGAGGCCCCAGTCCGGCATCGGCGGCGGCGGCCCCAGACCGATATACCCCAAACTGGCTGTTAAAAGAATGGCATACCCTAAACGGATGGACCCTTCCACGATAATAGTGGGCCAGAGATTGGGCAGCATCTCTCTGAAAATGATATAAAAGGAGGACTCTCCACGGACCTTGGCCGCATCGATGTATTCCAGATGCACGATGTTAAGAGCCTGTGCCCTTACCACCCGCGTTACCCGCGGGGCATAAATAATACCGATGGCAATGACGCCGTTGATCATGCTGGGCCCGAGAACGCCAATGACCAGTATGGCGAAAATCAGCGTCGGAAAAGACATGAAAATGTCGTTGATCCGCATCATAATATTATCGACCTGCCCGCCGAAAAAAGCGCTTGTTGCTCCGAATGTAATGCCTAAAAAGAGCGCCAGCAGTGTACTGATCGATGCGACAAGCAGCGTAGCCCGGGTCCCCACGATCACACGGCTCAGGACATCCCGCCCATAACGGTCCGTACCCAGAAGAAATGACGCTGAAGGCATCTCCTTTAAATGCTCATAATGCATTTCATCGGCATCGTATGGCGTTATATGAGGCGCAAATATGCCAATCAAAACAAAGGCGGCCAAGATTCCGATGCCGATGATCAGGTTTGTGGTAATTTTATTTTTAAAAAAGTCGGTGATGAGTTTCTTTAAACCTAACTGCATTAAAGAATTATTTGACATCGGGACACCTTTTAAACACATTACGAATACTTGATGCGTGGATTCAGTTGAGTGTAGAGAATATCGGCAACCAGATTTGCAAAAACATACCCTGATGAGATAACGATCATTGTCGCCAGTATCAGGGGCACATCCCGAAATTTGATGGCCATGATCATTAAATTGCCGATGCCCGGATAAGAAAATACCACCTCGATGATGACCGTGCCGGCAATAATTTGCCCGACGTTAAAGGCGATGACGGTAATGGCCGGTAAAAGGCCGTTGCGGAGCGCATGATGCAAAACGACATCTCTCGGATGAACGCCCTTTAATACCGCCGTGCGCACATAATTTGTTTTGAGTTCTTCGATCATTGATGCCCGAGTCTGGCGGTTAACATAAGCAATCGACTCAAATCCCAAAGTTAAACTGGGAAATAGTAAAATGCCGAAATAGGCACCCATCATTTTAAACATACTCATCCCCTCAAGATCCAGAATATTGTAAGCTGCCGGGATCCAGCCCAATTTTACCGAAAAGATGTAGATAAACAGCGTGCCGGTGAGAAATGACGGCACCGAGAGCATGGAAAGGCTCACAAAAGAAATTCCCTGGTCTATCCAGGTTTTTTCTTTTACGGCCGACAATATCCCCAGCGACAGACCGAAAACGATCATCATTAAAGATGCCGGCACCGCCAAGAGCAACGTATGCCCCAGGCGGCGGATCACCAGCGGCGCAATGGGCGCCTTCATAATATACGAGGTGCCCAGATCGCCGTGAAATATCCCAACGGCCCAGTTGTAGTATTGTTGATAAACAGGCAGATTCAATCCTAGTTCCTTACGCAACTCATCAATAGTGGTCTCACCCAGAGATTGCAGCGAAATACCACCTAACATCATATCAACGGCATCCCCCGGCATTAGATGGCAAACACCGAAGATGATCATTGAGATGATAATGAGAGTGATTGCGGTTGTCCCCAATCTTTTTAAGATAAACTGAATAAAATCTTTCATAATACTTGTCCTGCTTAGAATAAGAAAAAAAGGGGATCTGTAAACACAGGTGGTGTGGGTGGCAAGTGCTGAAGAGACGAGCGTGCATTTTTGATCAGGCACGCTCGCCGGTTCCCTTCTTTATGTTTTAAATTGGAAAGCCTATTTATTCTTCCAGATGTGATCCACGTATAAATAGGTTATCGGATGCACCTTCAGTCCATGAACTTTCGGAGTTGCCACCGAATAGAAGTTTTTGTAATAGGGAATGATGGTAACACATGCGTCACTGATGATCTGTTGTGCCTGTCCATAAAGGGCTTTTCTCTTTTCAAAATTACTTTCACTTTCCGCCTGGTCAAAAATTTTATCAAGCACAGGGTTGCTGTAATGGGCTTCGTTGGAACTACCGGCCGTATAATAATAAGGTTTCAGGGAGGCATTGATGGTCCCACGGCCGCCCCAGTTGCTGGCTATGAAAGGTGCTTTAAAATCGTAATCAGTCCAGTAGCGCGAGATGTCGATCATTTCAACGTCGATGACGATGCCGGTTTTTTTCGCCATTTGCTGGAAAGCGACGGCCATTTCAGACATTCCCGCCCTGCCCGCGCTGGTGTATAGTTTAAAGTGGGTTCCCGGTTTAACACCTGCTTCGGCTAAAAGCTTTTTGGCCAGCGCAATATCCTGCTTTTTGGGTGTTATATTTTTATTGGCATAGGCATGAAAAGATGGAATCGGCTGGTCGTTGCCAATGGTCCCCAAGCCTCCCAAAGCGATATTCACCATCGCTTGTCTATTAACAATGTAGGAGAAAGCCTCACGGACTTTTGAATTGCGGAAAACTCTCATCTTTTCCGCATCCTGCCCTGGGCCAACCACCGGGTCAAGATTTAAAACCAGCGGCTGATAGCCTAGTGTCGGACCGCCGACCACAACGACCTTGTTTGATTTTTTGGCCGTCGGAACCAGATCATAGCTCAGGCGATACATCATGTCCACTGATCCGCTTTGAAGCGCCGCCAGTTGTGAGGAGTTTTCCTTGATGGGAACGATTCGAAATTCATCGGCATAGGGTAGCGGCTTGCCATCCTCGCCCATAAGAAAATAATTCTCGTTTCTGACCAAGATGGTAACACCGCCCATTTGCCATTTTTTGAGCTTAAAGGGCCCGGAACCGATGGGATGGGTATTAATGTCTTTCAGATTTTCTTTGGCAATTATGCGGGGGAAAACACTGCCCAAATCCACAGGGAGATCCAGATACGGTTTTGTAAGTTTAATTACAACTGTATGCTTGTCCTTGGCCAGGACTTCCTTTATGGGCCCAATTTTGGAATGACCTCTGGGACACTGCTTGGGATCAAGAACACGATCCAGGCTGAATTTGACATCCTCGGCCGTCACTGACCGGCCATTGGTAAATTTTGCGTTTTTGTTGAGATGAAAGGTCCAGACTGTAGCTGTGTCATTATGCTCCCACGATTCCGCTAATTCCGGTTTGGCGGTTAGATCGAACCCGATACGGGTCAATGTGCTGAAAATGTGGAAGGTGGCATGATAGGATTCATCACCGACGACTTTATGAGGATCCAGCGTTTTTACGGATGAAGATATACAAATTGAAAGAATACCGCCTCTTTCAATTGCCATTGCCTGGGTGCCCATCATCAGGGGGGCACAGATTAACACCGCAGCCAGAAGCCGGAGCATCTTTTTCGATACTGTTTGCATAATCAATCTCCTTTTTAAATTAATGGAAGGATCGGCAGAGCAAAAGTGTGTTGCGAAAGACAGTTAGATCAGAGCCATCCGGGTTTAACAGGGCTATTGTTCTTCCTCTCCTCCGGGGGGGGGGGGGGTTGTTAAAAAATTCATTGTGCAAAATGGGTCATCCCATTGATCCCGAAATTTAGTTTTCACCTCCTTTAATTGTTAAAAATTCCCCGTATCTTGATGCGGGGTAAAACCGACGAAGGATTTGTATTATAAGGAGAACCGCCGTGGTCCATTACAATACAAAATGACTTTTTGAACCCATCTGATACTCCCCGTAGTGTGCTGAGGAGAGCTACATTGCCTGAATACTGTTGAAGATGCATGCCCCTATAGATATAATCTTCATGAGTATTTTTTCAGCTTCGCGGACAATGTAGCCGTCACATTGCGGTCAGGGGTGAACCGGATTCCGCATTAAATCTTTTTTCGTAAAATTAACGGGCTCATAAAAAAATAGAGAATAGATCTTCCATCACAGGTTATGTTCAAGAATGAAATTTGAGACCCTCTACGAAACTGTTAACATGGCTAACAAAACAACTTATCCTTGTCAACAATATTTTTCGTTTATTATTATATCTAATGCAATAATTAACCATTTATTTTAATATAAATGTATTTTTAATCTTATTTTTTATTGACAGAGTAATTTTAAAGCATTATTTTTTGTCGAAAAATTAATAATTGTCGCTTATATTTAATGTTTGGCGCCTTTATGCTAAAAAATTAAAGGCAAGAAATTAATAAACTGGAAATAGCTGAATATGAGCTTGTAAATTTTTGATGATAATTTTGACTCTCTCGTAAAAAGTCCGCCGAAAATATTTTCAATCCAATATACAGGCTTTTAAAATCCCTCAAGCACTATCTATTACGGTTAAAATTTAAACTTTCGACTTTTTACAAGACATCAATTTTAATAAATGTAATAAAAAACTATTGATACATTTCAAGGCAACAATTGATGAGTGGTCACTCAAAACTAAAGAATATTACGGGTGTTAAATTAAATGATTAAAGATTTGCGTAATGAAATCAGCCTAAAAGAGCGGCGACATTACCTGGATATGGCTTTAGAGTATACCAGGGAATGCAGATTGCTTATAAATTCTACTGTTTTATCGGGTTTGCAGGTTAATTCTAAAACTGATGGGAGCCTGGTAACCACAGCAGACATTGAGGCAGAGAAGCTATTCAGGCGCAGGGTAGAAGATACTTTCCCTGAATTTGGCGTAATCGGTGAGGAATTTGGGACCTCAAATCCCGATGCTGATTTTCAGTGGATAATAGACCCCATCGACGGCAGTTCCGAAATTGCTAATGGAATGCCCCTATTTGGTACGATTATTGGGTTACATTACAAGGGGCAACCGCTTATCGGCGTGATAGACCATCCTGCATTCAACATTTGCTGTTATGGTGGTTATGGGCTTGGAACTTTTTGTGACGGCAAGAGAACCATGCTTGTTGATTTCAAAAATGATCATTTTGACGGAACGGAAAGAATTGGAACTGCTACGAGATCAAATTTCATGCGATATGGCGATGACAGCCATTTGTTCGACAAGCTAGTTAAAGCACATCCTAACGTTCGAATTTATTTTTGTTGCTATATTCATACTTGTGCCATTAACGGTTCGCTTGATGCAACAGTCGAATGGAATATTCGGATCTGGGACATTGCTGCAACACGGGTATTAGTTGAAGAGGCAGGCGGCAAGTTTGAACTGGTTCGTCAGACGGAACAACCTGGAGTAGGTACCGTATATTGTGCTGTTTTCGGTAAACCGAAACTTGTTGAAAATATCGTAAAAATATTGAAAGATACATCACCATCCAAGATAGTGGTTTGAGGATCATGATCATTCGAATAAAAAAATAATGGAAAATCGATGAATATACTGCATATCTCAGATCTGCATTTTGGTTCCCGTCATTGGGAGGGCAACGATAAAGCCCTGCTGGATAAAATCAATTCGTATCCGGCGGACATTGTAATTAATACCGGAGACAGTACCTCCGATGGCCTGGAAAATGAATTTGAGGGGGCTGGAAATTTTTTAAAAGCCATTACATGTGAAAACGTTATCTCGATTATAGGAAATCATGATAAAAGAAATATGCGTGGCCACGAGTTTTTCAGGCAATACATATATAATCCTGAGATCATATATCCTTTGAGACCGCAACTGACTACCAAAAAAAATCTTTTCCTGGATCAGAAAATTACAAAAATCAATGAAAACTTCACTGATCTTAATTTTATCAAAACTCTTTTTATCGATGGAGAATCATTGCTGATTATCAGTATTGATTCCAACGAGCTATATAAAGATAACGGCTTTGTCGAGAAGGAACTTTTAAGCTCGATTTCCAAGCAGATCAATCAAACGCGTTACGACAAGATTCTGCTGCTGGCGCATCATTCGATTCTGGGCACCGATGCGGACCCGCTCAAGAATTCCTTGCGCTTACTTGATTTTGTAAGAAAACATAAAATCGAGCATGTTTACTGCGGCCACACCCATGAACTGGACTTGAGAAGATCCACTGATCTATACCATGGACACACATTTACCCAGTACATGTGCGGAACGCTCTCATCCTGTAACCACAAGAACGATGATAATATGTTTTTGTTTTATGAAAACTGGGGCACCGATCAGATGCATGTGTATATAGTAAGAATATTTCCTGAAGGAAACAAGCTGCAGTTCAAAGAAGAAACGGTATTATATAGCTAAACAATCAATGCGAACCTTGCAGCCTTTTCGATATTTTCATCTTTGGAGCGACTGTCAAGGTCTTGAAGAACATATTCATAGATAGCAGGAATATTATCGACGATGGTACTGATAGCCGCCAACTCTTTTTGTTGAGGATCGCGGCTGCATACGCCATAAGCGGCATTTATGTTTGCTGCTTTTCGCGGATTTTGCAGGAAACCGGGGACTCACTCAGGCCTTTGACTCATTTCGAGGTGTAGTTTTTCTCCGTTGTACGGATGCTGCGCTCCAACGGCTTCATCAAGCTTCACCCCCATCCCCGGACCTTCCGGGGGAATGATATAGCCAGATACTGAAATATGAACATTGTAAACATACACGGCCTGGCTGAAATTTTTAGTTTGTCAATCCTCGTCGTCTGATGTTGATTCCGTCCAAAAGGATGTTATGCACGGTATAAGGAGGATAC
>CAZQLG010000060.1:0-11394 GCA_964594105.1 uncultured Desulfococcus sp.
CGCGAAAAGTTTTCTCTATTTTTATCGCCAATAGCCGGGCGTTATAAACAGGATTTAATAAATAGTGCTTGAACGAAAACCTGAAATTTTTTTCAAGTTCAAGGCGGGCGACCAAATTTTAAAACTGGTTTAACCGGAGGAATACATTTAGTATTTTGAGGATTAAAATTTGAGTCCAACGCAGAAATTGGGAAAATTAGCGGTTTTCGGGCGGGCACTAAACAGGAGCGGCACGTTGAAAAAATTAGTCGGTTTTATCAGCATCATGGTTTGGTGGGCGGTATCGGTTTTTAGTGCTCACGCCGTCGAAAAGTCGCCGGTGATCCTTCCGCTTGATATGGATGGTCTCAAGACCGAACTTACCATGGTCCGGGGTATGGCCCGGGGAAAAGAAAAAAGCGACCGGGTCTGGCCCGTAAAGGTGACCTATGAGCATGAAACCTATGATTTTCGAGACAATGTTTTTCATCGCGAAATGAAAACAGTTGAGATTGAAAAAAAACCATCTCGCATCATTCCCCATGCGGTAGGGGTTGCTGAAATTTTGTGGGCCATCTGTCCCAGGGAGAGAATCGTAGCATTTAATGAATTTTCAGCCGATCCGGAATTCTGCTTTATTGCCGATGCGGTAAAAAAAAGAGGTCCTGTTTTTAAATCCAAGCAGACGGAACTTGTCATCGGTTTTCAGCCGGACCTTGTTTTTATGGTGTTCTATTCAGGTTCGGCATTCAGAGAAAAACTGAATCAAGCGAAAATACCCTATTTTGATCTGGGATATTTCGGCACTATTGGTTCCATTAAAAAACAAATTCTTCTGATCGGAAAAATCATTGGGGAAGAAGAGAACGCGGAAGAACTGGTTAAGACCATCAACCGCAGCATGTCAAAAATTCAAAAGATGCTGCCGGTACTCGATTCTCCCAAAAGAGTCCTTTATTATGACGAAGGCGGGTATATACCAGGGAAAATATCCAATTTCAACTCAATTTGCGACATCATTGGAGCGGTGAATGTGGGTGGGGAACAGGGCGTCAAATCATGGACCCAGGTTGATAATGAAACCCTGTTAAGCTGGAATCCGGATATCATCATTGTGCCGACAGGAAGCGGATTGAAGGATCAGCTAATGGCCGACAAGGTCTTATCCTATTCCAACGCCGTTAAACATAACAAGATTTATGAAATTCCGGGGGTGTATCTGCGTGTTGATTCGCAGTTCATCCTTTTGAGTGCCAACTTGCTGGCCGGTATTGTTTATGAAAATGAATTTTAAATTTTTTATCACAAAGGAAAGTATTCTAACCGGCATATTGCTGATACTGCTGGTGCTGGGCGCGTTCCTGACGGTGGCATATGGATCATGGCCCATTGAAAAGAGCCATTTGTTTAAAATCATCCTCATGAAGCTGAAACTGTTTACCGGGGTGGTGAATGAAGTAGAGGCCACAATCATCTGGGACGGCAGAATGCCAAGATTGATTGTCGGGGGTCTGGTGGGAATTTCCCTTGCCACCGCCGGCTGCATTATGCAGGGTATTTTTAAAAACCCCATGGCAAGCCCTGGTGTGATCGGTGTCAGCTCAGGGGCGGCACTTGGCGCAGTGCTTGCCATATACATGGGCCTTGCTGCCCGATCATTGATTGCACTTCCGATATGCGCCATTCTGGCTTCCCTGATGACACTGGTTCTGGTGTATACCATCGCCACATCCAGAGGGCATACTTCAATTCCAATCTTACTTCTGGCAGGCATTGCCCTGAATCTGGTTGTCGGTGCCATGACCTCTTTTGTCATTACCCTGGGCACTCGGGAATTCGATGTGGGGCGGGTTATTATTACCTGGCTGATGGGGGATTTAAATAATCGGTCCTGGGAGCATGTCTATATTGTTTTGTCCACCACGCTGCTGGCCATCGGGGGGACACTCTTTTTTGTCAAAGATTTAAACATCCTGATGATCGATGAAGAAACCGCCGCCAACCTGGGCGTTAATATCCGATTTACGCGCAATGCGCTTCTTTTCTTTTCTTCCCTTTTGACCGGTGGAGCGATTGCCGTTTCCGGCGTCATCGGCTTTGTGGGTCTCATTGCGCCGCATATTGTTCGAGGGCTTATCGGCACGGATAATAGAAAGCTGATTCCGATTGCCGGGCTTCTGGGAGCCGTATTTATCATCTACGCAGATCTGCTTGTTCGTCTTATCGTTAGGGTGGACCTTAAGATCGGCATTCTGACATCTCTGATGGGAGGACCATTTTTTCTCTATTTGCTGATAAAACACCGGAAACAATTTGAATATATGTAACAAGGAGATATACCAAAGGCTTCTAACTAACTCATTTATAACCGTTTGAAATGACGGACAAGTCATTTTTCGATACAGTGGTGATTCATCACCATAAAAAGCTTTTTATGGGACAGCGCATGGAATTTAAGCAAGAGAAAGAATTTAAAAGGTACGCAAAAATATTTCAGGACATGAAGTCTGAAATTGCGAAGGTGATAATCGGGCAGGAGGAGATGATTAATTTAATTATTTATTCTTTTCTCGCCAAGGGTCATATCCTGGTGGAGGGGGTGCCGGGTCTGGCCAAAAGTCTTGCTGTGGAAACCTTTGCCAGGGTTGTCGGCGGAGATTTTAAACGATTTCAGTTTACACCGGATAAAATGCCGAGCGACATCACAGGCACCATGATCTATAATGAGAAAGAGAAAAAATTTGATTACCAGTACGGCCCCATTTTTACAAATGTCTTTCTGGCCGATGAAATCAACCGCGCCTCTCCCAAAGTCCAATCCGCGCTCCTGCAGGCCATGCAGGAAAAGATGGTGGATGTCGAATGCGAAAGATATGAGATTCCCCGGCCGTTTATTGTGCTGGCGACTCAAAATCCCATTGAACAGGTCGGCACCTATCCCCTGGCTGAAGCTCAGGTCGATCGGTTTATGGTCAAATATAACGTTCAATATCCAGACCGGAAAGAAGAAACAGAATTAATTCTTCGAAAGAATAAGAATTTCGAGGATCTTAAGGCTGATGTCAAAATCGTTACCACCATGGAACAGGTGCTGACAATGCAAAAGCACATCCATGAACAAGTGAAGGTCTCCCGACAGATCATAACCTATATGATAAATGTCTGCACCGCCACGCGACCACCTGAAACGTATAATGAAAAGCAACCGAATGCTGATATCTTCCAGTACATTCGACTGGGGTCATCTCCGCGGGCCTCTGAATCACTCTTGGCGCTTTCCAAAACCTATGCGTTTTGCCATGGACGTGATTTTGTAGATTTTAATGATGTCAATCGGTGCGCGCCTCATGTGTTGCGGCATCGGATTCTTTTAAACAGCAACGCGATTTCAAAGCAGATTACATCGGACATGATTATTCATGAAATTCTTCGGACGACAAAAGCATATTAAATGCAATGATGCATCATCGCATCTCGACGTTGACCCAAACGATACGCATGACGCAATTGCCATGAAGACAGAAAAAGGGCTTCTTTCCAAAAAAGAACTGTTGGAAATATTCGTGAATCACCGGGTGGACTCGCCTTTCCCTGGAGATTGGGAAAGTATCTTTAAGGGTTCGGGTTTGGAATTCTGGGGGCTTAGGGAACTGGCTCCCTTTGATTCGTTTAAGGATATCGATTGGAAGGCAACCGCAAAAACCGGAAAGTACTATGTGAAAGAATACCTGGCGGAGAGTTATTTCAATTTAATGATTCTGTACGATATTAGCAATTCTGTTTCTTTTGGAAGAAAGGAACTGCTTCAGGCCAATATTGCGGTATCCCTTGCCTATACCGCCATTGCCGGCAACAACGGCTGCGGCCTGATCCTGTTTGCCGATGATGTCGACATGTATATACCGGCCCGCATGGGCTGGTCTCATTTTTTTCAGATTGTTTCGGCCATTGCTACGGCCCGCCCAAAGCCATGCCGTCACACAGGTTTAAACTTTGCACTCAGGAAGCTTATGACCGAACTGCCTGAGAGCCTTACATTTATTCTGTCGGATTTTTTGTATCCGGTGGCATTTGAGTACGATTTCCAGCGTACGACCCACGGCACCAGCAAGCATGACGTAAAAGCGTTTCAGGTTTTGGAAGATTTTGAATTAAACCTGCCACCGAATTCGAAGGGCCTCATATCTTTTCGGGACTATGAAACCGGAAAAGAGATGCTCATCGATTTGGGAAAATGGGCATCTTATAATCATGCGATGGCCCGGACTCACGATGAAATCGAAAATCATTTGCGTAAAATCGGAATTAACATGCTTACCATTACCCCTCGGGATAATTATGCACTCAGGATCAATGAATTCATGAAACACCAGCATTAAAAGGGTTTATGTAAAATGACAAACTGCGGTTTTTTATATCGGTTTAAAGTTTTTTTTTCCTTATGCATTGTGTCTTTGTTTGTGGGAGTCGTTTTCATATCCGAATCAAATGCAGTGACAAGATTCGGCGATGGACAGCAAACCCGCCCGCCGGCGCCCATAGATGTTGATGACATCTGGTTCTATGATACCGCCATGGACAAGGTGATTCCAGCGATCGATTCGGGCTGGGTTGCCGTTGTGTTTGTGCCGACGCTGCAAGGCGGGGATCAGTCCAATATGACTGTTTTGAACAAAGAAGTAATCGTTCAAAAAGCAAAGGAATTGACGCAAGCCGATGATAAAATTATGGATTTTTTTTACGATGGAAATCTTCTGGAAGCAGGGGCCTTTTTTCAACTTCGAGACGGCATTACACCATCGGATTTGAGTTCTTTGATCACAACGCTGAACCAACACCCTTTTGTTGCTTATGCCCACCCCGTTCTTAAAATCAAAGAGAACCGATACGCTTTTTTCAATGCATTTGAATTGGAATGGAAAACAGGTGTTTCTTCTGAAATTAAGGCACGCATTTTGAGACAGGCCCATGTGGTTAAAGATAAGGTGGAGAACGTTTACCGCGTTGATTTAGGAAAAATTCCCCTTTTTAAGGCGATCAATTTGCTGGCCGAAGATATACACATTCGAAAGGCAATTCCCTATCTGGTCAAGCTGATGCCGACCATCGAAGCGACGCTCTCCCTGCCAATTCACGGTGGTCATGTCGGCGATGCGTTTCCCTTTGTGTTTCAGGTGGTTTTTTCCGATTCAGTGGAAATCGATCCCGGTGCCATGGCGATTCTGGATGTAAAGCCGACCGGCATTCAAAAAGAACTGGTGGACGTGCGCATTGATCCCTATGATTATGTTGCGGTGACGGCCCAAAGTCCCATTCGTATTTCCGGCACCTTGAAACTCTTCGCTCCCGGAGAATATACCATCCCGCCCATTGCGGTGAGATATACATGCAAATCCTGCTCAAATAGCCGGGTACGGGTGATCGAAACAAAAAAGGTCCTTATCCGAATCGCATCGATCGTGCCGGCGGGCCAGGTCAACAATGACATGATCATTCCAATGGACGATCCCTTACCGGAACTCAATCTGAAAAATTTTCGGCATCGGGCGTATCAGGATTTCTGTTTATCTTTTGTCGCATTTGCGGTGGCATTTTTATTTTTAGCGGCCTTTATTGTTCGCCGGAAAAAGATAATCGATCAGGCCAAACGATTACAACAACATGCCCCCGTTGATATTCAAAAGGATCGGTTGCGTGCGTTGCTGAAAAAAAATCCGCCGGCTTCCCACTGGCAATATGTTTTGGAACTGAATGAGGCATTAAGGCTTTATCTGGCTGCGCAGTATGGTTTCACCGACAACCCGGCAGGCGGCAGTGGTGACGTTTTTTTAGAAACCATTCAGCACACGATGCCGAATGGTTTGGTTTTGCAGTTGAAAACTGTTTTTAGGATCATCGATCGAATCGTTTCCTCGGAAATGGACTATTCGTCTGATTTGGAAAAACTTATAGAATCCGTTTTAACAGTGCTCGACCAGGATGGGCGTCAATGACTGATACTTTTTTTCAATATCCATGGGCTTTGGCCCTGCTCTTGCTCATTCCCTGCTATCTTTATTGGAAGAGAAGACACCAGGCAGCCACCTCTTTTTCTGCGGTGGCGCTGATATGTCCGGAAGTGGCGCCGTCCCGCTTTAAACATTATGCGCCTGGTTTTTTTGAATCGTTGTTCCTCGGCCTGGTGGTATTGGCCATTGCCAATTTTCAGTATTCAAGCGTTTGGCGGGAAACATACCAGGAATCCAAGTGGATTATGATAGTTCAGGACCTGTCGGGCTCCATGAATCGTGCCAGCACAATGGGCAACAATATGACCATTGGGGATGTTACCCTTGAAGGCGCCAGGGCATTTATCGATATGCGCGAAAAAGACGACCTTATCGGCATCGCTGCCTTTTCAAGCTATGCCAAGTTAATATCCCCACCGACATTTGATAAAACCATATTAAAGGAAAAGCTGAACCTGTTAAACAGAAAACAGGATTCTATTGTTTTCAGGGAAATGACGGTTGGTGGGGCCACCAATGCTTCCTACGCGGCATGGCTGGCTTTAAATGCTTTTTTCATGTTGCTGCCGGAAGAAAATCAGCTGTCCTTTGCGGAGCTGAAAGATCTTCGGTTTTCACTTCTTGGTAAAACGATGAGCAGGATTCGTATTCCGAAAAAACTCGAAGATGCTGATTTCGGCCATGGCATGGCCATTGTGATGTTTACCGATGGCCGTATTGAGTCGAACAAGAGTGACGACGATGTCCGAAAGGGACTGCCGAATTTTGTGAACGTGGTAAAGCTGATTAAAAATCTTGGCGTAACCTTTTACCTTATCGTGGCCGGCGGCGAAGTTAACGAGGAACTGAAGGATGCGATTGAATTGCCGCTGGAAGACAAGGCGGCCGGCAGAATCTTTTATGCGCCGAGGGCGTTTAATATCGATAAGATTAAAGAGGTTTATCGTAAAATTCATGAGATGGAAAAAAACAGATTGCTTGTCAAATTGTCTCAACACAAAAAGGAAACCCGGCGAATTTTTGCCATAACAAGTTTTCTTTTTTTAATCGGCGGATGTTTTTTCCACGTTGCGCCGGGGTTTCGAAAACTATGAATATTACAGACAGAGGAGTGGTGCTATGAAATGGAACCCATCTCATTTATTCTTACTGGGGGTGTTGATTTTCGGCATCGCAGGGATAGATCGCGCCTGGCACGGCTATCGGTTTTGGTCACTTGAAACGGAAAGCTGTTATATGGAAAAAGCGTTGCAGGCGGCCGATAACATCACGGATGTGCCTGAAGCGATTCTTGCCTACCAAAATATTATACCCACACAACCGGATATTCAATTGCGCATATTACAGCGTCAGTGGCGCATGGCGCTGGACATGCTGGACCGAATAAAGCGTGCCAAATTTAATGCCGTTCTAGACGTGGAAGTGCCATCTCTTTATAAGGCGTTGGCCGATCATTTAGAAGGCATGAAAGACAGTGCTGCACAAGTCCTGACCGATTCTGACGCGCTGAAAAACGAAACTTCATGGCGCATCCATAATCTGCGGGGTGCAGTAAAATTGCTCAGCGCCTTTATTGTTTTGGATACGGAAAGAAATTGGAAAAAAGTGCAGGGTACCCTGAAGGAAGCCATCTCGGATTTGAAATCCGCTGTTGCCCTTGTCGATACGACCGATTTGCCGGCGGTGGAAAAAAATATTTCCAGATGGAACCTGGAACTTCTTCAGGAGAATCAACTCGTCAAGAAGATATCAGTTTCTCACGTAAAAGCGGAACGGCGATTGGAACTTAAAAGTAATCTGGAAGCGATTATCCCCGAAAAAGGTGGGTATGCTCCCGGAGAACCGCTTGACATGCGAATAAAAAAATAAGAGCCGGCTATGGCGTTTGACACTCCTTCATATCTATGGGCACTTCTGGTGATCCCTTTGTTTCTGGGCTTTGCAGCGAATGCGTATGTGAAAGACCGAAACTGGCTTTTTCTCTTTGCGCAAAAAAAGAAAAGGCCGGCGCCTTATTGGATTCAAACACTTTGTCTTGGCGCTATGCTGGCATTTGTGATCATTGCGGTTTCCGGTCCAAGGGTTCAGTACCAGAAAACGTTTTTTAATCGTGCGGGCATTGCTGTGGCTGTCGGTATTGATGTATCGAAATCGATGCTGGCTGAAGACGCGAGCTTTCCAGAAACCGCCCGACACATGTTTACGGTTTTTAACCGGCTCAATCGCGCCCGGCTCTTTGTACTAAACATCATATCCGAACTTCACGGAGAAAAAATAGGCGTTTACATGTTTGCCGATGAGGGCATTGAAATTGTTCCGTTCACAACAGATTATCAATATTGCAACTACATTGTCCGGCATATTAATGACAGCGCCATTACCATTCCCGGCAGCGATATGGGAAAAGCTATTAAAGCCGGACTGACCATGCTGGAGAATTCGGTTCATAAGGGCGTTAAGGTGATGATTCTTGTCTCCGATGGTGAAGATATCAGTCAGGACAAGTCCACTCTGTTTGAGTATGCGCGAATAGCGTTTGAGAAAAACATAAAAATATTCACTGTCGGCATCGGTACCGGCAAAATGGCGCTGATTCCGATTCGAAATGAAGATGGCACATCGGTGGTCAATTATCTTTTGGACGAAGACGGTACCTATTTAAAGACAAGACTTGAACAGGAGATCTTAAAGAAAATCGCGGACACGACCGGCGGTCAATACGTCATGGCCGATGAAAGGCAGGCGCCGCAGGAGCTGATCGGCAATTTGCTGCAAACGGCCGCCATGTCGGATTTCACCCGGAGCGTAGAGCTCGCCTGGCTGGACCTGTCGCCTTTTTTTCTGGCGGCCGCATTTATATTAACCGTGCTTGGACCTGTTTTGGTTCGTTTTTGTTTCGGTAATGTGTGATCCGGAAAAGCTTTGCCGGAGAATACAATCGGCGGTTGGCAGTCGATAGCAGTGAACAGGGTTGATCTTAAAAAAAAAGGAGGGAAACAGCATATAGCGTTGAAAGGTAGAATAGAAAAAAAATGTAACGGGGTCGCAATTATTAATTTTTTATAAACCACTGGCCTGTTATCGTTTACAGGGTGCCGCAAATGCGAGGCGCCGGGCACGAAGTCGTACTCGTCGTACTTCAAGTGTCCGGAAACAAAGCAGGTGCGGTGCCCTGTGAACGATAACAGTATTTTATAACCGAATACCTCATACAAGGAGAAAAAAAATGAAAAAAAGTCTTATTACCATATTGGTTTCTTTTTTTATAACATCGTTTATGATGCAACCGGCCATGGCGGCTGATTACACGATCAGGATTACCTGTTGGGAGGGATATGCCAAACCTTTTGTTGAAAAGTTCCAGAAGCTCGTCAAAGGAGAATATAACATTGATGTGGCGGTAGAAATCTATAACCCCACCGACCAGGATGAATTTTATCTTGCCGCCAAAAACGGTACCGCTGATCTGATTGGGCCTCCTGCGGATTTGCCCAAGACTCCTCGTTTTTATTGCTTCAATGACAATAACCGTTACCTGTCTCCCATTGATCTGAACCATGTACCGAACTACAAAAAAATGCTGCCGTTTTTTAAAGATGACGCGTCGTTAATTTATAAGGGAAAACGGTATGGCCTGCCTTACAATTGCGGTCCCTATGGCCTTGCTTATAATACGGATGTGGTAAAAGAGGCACCGACCAGCTGGAATATTTTATGGGATCCCACGTATGCCGGAAAATACACCCTCAACAACAACTTCCATAAATGCAACATCTGGATTACCGCCCTTTCGCTCGGGTATACTTATGATGATATTTTCGATATCGATAAACTCGACAGAGACAAGGTTCAAAGCAAATTGAATGTATTGGCTGCCAATGCCAAAAGCTTCTGGGATGGTGGAGCGAAATCTGAAGAGTTTCCTCAATTATCCCTTGCCACCACCTGGGGATTTGCGGCCCAGCAGGCCAACCACAACGGAGGAAAATGGTTGCTCGCCAGTCCCAAGGAAGGCGGTTCTGCATGGATCGATTACTGGTGCATTACCAGCGAGGCCAAAGGGCTGACAAAGAGACTCTGTGAACGATGGATCAACTTTCAACTGTCCCAATACGTTCAGGTCGATGTCGTGAAATCTCTAGGGGTGTCCCCGGTTGTGAACAATGTTTCTTCCATGGTAACCAATGAGGAAAAAGAGATGTTCCATGTGGGGGATAACGATTACTTTAATACCGTGGCGATCTGGCAGGTGATGAGCGAAAAAACCGAAGCGGCGTTTGAAGAGATGTGGAAGACCGCAAGGGCTGTTAAATAAAACTTACATCGTCCATAGAAAAAAGGTACCCGTTCACGGGGTCGAAATTATCAATTTTTCATAATCCACTGGCCTGTAGGCGTTTACAGGGTGCCGCAGATGCGAGGCGCCGGGCACGAAGACGTACTCGTCGTACTTCAAGTGCCCGGGAACAAAGCAGATGCGGTGCCATGTGAACGCTCACGAAAAAGGGATTTTACAGGGCAAGGTCTGTTTGCCTGATTTGAGAAATAAATAGCGCCCTCACCACAGCTGGCTGCGGGGAGGGCGCTATTCAAAAAAATAAACCGACGGAACCGTGTCTACTGAAACCTGATTTCCTTGACATTGTGGCAACCTTTGCAATTGACGGGTGCGATTGATGTTTTATCCACATTTAACTTTTCCCGATGACATCCTCTGCAAAGTGACATTTTAATATCATAGAACGACGCTGGATCATTATCGGTTGTTTCTGCTTTTCTTTTATGACAGTCCCGGCATCGTTGCCGCAAACTATTTGCCGCCAGCGGATGGTGGCAATGATCGCATTTGCCTTCTAATTGATCCTGATGCATGCGATGTTCAAAGGACACCGACCCGAGATTGGCTGGGAAAATTACAATTTCAGGGCCTTTTGCCGTTACATCTGTTGTGACCTCGACACTATCGGAGCCTCGATTCATTCCTATAACAAGAAAAAGTACAACAACGATTATTACCGCGTATTTTTTCAGCATACACTCTCCTTAATAATGAAGCAACCTGGACGGCTCATTAATGCGTGTAATTAAACATTCAGGGTAAAAGTTCCATAGGGTGTACTTTTTTGAACCCATGTTTTTTTATCCAACCTTTTTTTATCCAACCATGGTAACCCCCATATTCGCACTAAAAAGCGGAATCTGTCAGGCTTTTAATGTTTAACTAACTAACTTGATTAATAAGTTTATTTTTTGTCATCTGAATCTGTATTTTTATAACTTGCATCAAATATGCCATTCTATTAAGATTTAAATTTAATTTATAAATTCTAAGAGTTAAGCCTTATAACGTATATATTGGGTGATGATAAATTTAGGAAAATTGCGATATCGATTTTTGCAAAATTTC